>JAAHGS010000059.1 GCA_010692645.1 Symploca sp. SIO2E9 | reverse complement strand
TTGAACACTGGTGGCACAAAGTCAAAACAGCGATTAGAAAAGAGTTGCCTAAGTATAATTTTGATGTCCACAAAGCGGCGGATGCAGCCTTTCAGTATTTGTAAACACACCAGCGCGCAGCGCTATATCTGCCAAAATTTGCTGGCAGCTCGCTCAAATTTATGGACCTGATAGCTTAATTTATCCCAGTCTCTATCAACAACCCCTAATTGATTACTGGCTGAGGAGAGAGTATAAGGGAGCATTTACTCCTTGGATAGAACAACCAAGTGCTCGTGAGTTACTCACCGCTGGCTTTCCCAATGTAATCGTTGCCCTGCTTCCTAGAGGTGAAGTGAAAGCGGCAATGCAAACAGCCAAGCAAACATTGCTCAGGGAATGGTTAAATTTAGGGGATTTGGTTTTTGAAGAACTTCAACAACGACACTGGACAAGATATTTACAGCAAGATAGTCGCACCTGGAATGGTTGGCTCAAAGCCCAATGGCAGCCCTATTGGACAGCTTTACCATTAGGGGCAAATAGTGAAGATTTAACCAACCAGGTTCTTTTAGAAAGCAAAGAGTGGAAAAATAATCCTTGGCTAAAGGTTCAAAATAATACCTGTAATTTAGGGGAAAAAACCCAACTATTTAATGACTTAGAGTTCGATTTTATACAAGCCGTTAAACAAAATCTTCCTGATACTGCAGTTAGTGTCAACGTTGGTTCCTGGTGGCCTTACCTTTTTGACCAATTGCGTTTTGGTTTATCAGCTGTAAAAAATGCCAGAACTTGGGATATTCCTACGGCTTTTAGTCCCCGTTCGACAATTTCCGGTATCGGACCTGTTGTTTATCCTGACTCTAATGAATATCAGCCTCGAAAAAAGGACGAGCATTCCCCGATTACCGAAGCCCAAACTAAGGAATTTTGGCAAGAACACGCGGGATTATTTGACGGTATTGAACAACTGAACGCCACTGAAACTCTAAAACGAGGTATTCATTTAGTTTTACCAAATTTATTAGATTTAGAAGAAAGGAAACTCAATGCTGCCTATCCTGACCTAACGGCTGGAGTTGCTGGTTATTTAAGGGTAAATTATTCTAAGAATGACCCTAAGCGTTTAGAACACTTTCGCCAAACTTGTGACTCTGTACTTCAAGAATTAAATAGGTTTCCAAAGGCAAAAAATAAAGCCTTTAAAGATATGAAATGGGGTATTCCTGGGCTTGAAAGTCAATACCCAGATTTAAGTAATTATCCTCCCCGTCTCCTCAATGCTGGCTGGTTAGTAGCTGACTTAGAAATTCCCGAGCAGGAAAAACCAGACTATCGCACTGAATTACAAAACTATATTGCTCAGTTTTACCCAAATAATAACCCCGCCGATTGGTATGTTTTAGCTGCTGGTGATGGAGATGGAATGAGTCAATGGCTCAAAGGTTTACCCCTAAAAAATTACCAGGATTACATACTCTCTGATTATCAACCGGCAAGTTCATCTGAAACTCAAGAAAATGCTCAAGCTATTAATCAGGCTTTTGAACAACTTAAAGGGCTCAAAAAACGCATGGGTCCTTCTACCCACAACGCCCTTAGCCGTGCCCTGTTGGATTTTTCCAATAAACTACTGCCTTACCTAACTGAACAGCGCTATACCGGACGCTTAATTTACGGAGGTGGCGATGATGTCTTAGCTTACACCAATCTTTGGGAATGGGATAGTTGGCTGTGGGATGTACGGCAATGTTTCCGGGGGGCGGAAGATAAAGAGTATCAGGAGTTCAATAATGAAGGGGATTATTGGCAGTGGCAGGCAAATGAACCGCCTACAGGTATTCCCAAACGTCCCCTGTTTACGATGGGGAGTGAAGCAACGATTAGTTTTGGGATTGTGATTGCTCATCATTCTGTTCCCTTAGCCATTGCCCTGGAAAATCTTTGGGATGCGGAGGCAAAAGCTAAGGAACATTCTTCTGGTACCTTGAAACCTCCCCAGGAGCAAGAATCTCATTGGCCTGTGATTAAACAGCTTAAGAAAAATGCAGTGCAGGTGAGAGTTTTATATGGTAGCGGTAATAGCCTCAAAGCTACTAGCAAATTTGAGGTATTTAGACATTGGCGATCGCTTCTTAATTTAGCAATAGAACCTGCTCTATTCGAGCAAGCCGCACAAATTTGGAGTCAACATCCAGCACCGACTATAAACGCGATCGCCCCTTGGACGCAAGCCTTTTGTAATCGTCGCGAATTGTTCAAAGGACAAGAACAGACAAAGCAAGTTTTTCAAAGGCTTTTGGCACAGTTTATCCGGGCAATTAGCTGGACAACTGAGCAAGAGGGAACTGACACCAGAAAACGCGGTCTAGAAATTCAAAATTGGCTCAAACTGGCGGCTTTTATCCTACGGAAACGGGAAATAAAAATCAAGTGGCAGGGAGGATCATGACCTACTGGTATATTCTCACACCCCTAGACGTATTGTTGCTGCGGGATGCTAAACCCTTTAGCCCCAACGAACGTGCTTGGGCAGGAAGTATCTTTCCCCCCAATGGTCATACTATAGTCGGTGCCTTACGCAGTCTGCTGGGAAGCTCAGAAAATTTTAATCTTACTGGACCATTCCTGTGTCGTTATGATCAGACAGAACAAAAACACTGGCTCTATTTACCTCGACCTTTGGGATATGTTGGTTCTATTCCCCTTGTTCCCATTAGTTGGGATACAGGTTCCCATTTGCATAATAACCTGGAATTTGACTCAAGTAAGCCTTGTCCATTAGTTAAAGCTTCTTGGAAAAATCCTCCTGTTAGTCACAATAACGAGGAGGAAAAATCAGAAATAAAATATCGTCAGTATTTACCAGGGAAGGCAATTTTATCCTATCTAGAAAATGGAGAAATTGAGGATAAAGCTTGGAAGGTTGAACATCAGGGCGAAGATAAACCTTGGACAACAGAACCTCGTTCTCACAATTCCATTCAATCCGAAACCCGCCAAGTTGAATTAAAAGACGGTTACTTTGTCGAGACGGCGATAAGACTGCATCAAGACTGGAAGATAGGGATTGGTTTAGAGCAACCTCTCGACTCATTACCAGCCACGATGCGATTGGGGGGAGAAGGGCATCGGGTACTGATTGAAGAGTGCGATGAACTACAACAGCAATGGGAACAATTGCAAGAAAAATCTGCTCACAACTTTAACAATAATCTCGAAAATACTGAGAAATCGGTAGCTTATTTAGTTACCCCTGGGGTATTTGAGCGCTGGCATTATAACAATATTGCTCGCTCTCGTGCTTATCCGTGGGAGTGGAAATTGCCTGCTAATGGGGGAAATCTTGTCAGTTTTGCGACAGAACGTCAAGTGTCAATTTCCTGTCGTTCTCAGTTTAAAGATAAACAACAAACCAAACATAATGTTCCAGCACCCCAAGTCTTTGCAGCAGCAGCGGGAACTTTGTATTACCTCAACCAACCTGAGGAGTTATTTCAAAATCAGGATAGTGCCCCTGACAAGGTGAAGCGCTGGCGAAGGTTAGGTTACTCAGAATTACTTTGGCTGCCTTTGAATAACTAATCAAAACATTAAAAATCACAGAGATGAATTATCTAACTTACAGCTATCTTTTAACCCCTCTGCACACAGGAGCCAGCGCCCAAGCTGGTAATATGATGGGCATTGCCCGTGAAAGTTTCAACGAACTTCCTTACTTACCATCATCTTCTTTACGGGGCAAAATTAGGTCGGTACTGGAAGCCAAATATCCTGATGAAGCTGGAAAGTTTTTAGGCGAGAAAATTAAAGATGAGAAGCAGCCAACGGAAGGCGAAGTCTGGTTGGCCGATGCCACCTTACTGTTATTTCCAGTAGCGTCTTTCAGCCACCATTACCTTTGGATTACTTGTCCTTTGTGGTTAAGTCGCTGGAATCGGTGGTTAAAAAATGACCAACTGGAAACCTTAATTCAGCAATGGCGGACGCTTCTCAATAACAATACCAAAAAAGCGATCGCCTCTGTTCCTGGTAAACAAATCTACTTACAAGGGGCGATACTTTCAAACAATGAATCAAATCAGGAAATAGAAACTATTCCCGATCATGCCGCTTGTTGGGACTGCTTTAAAGAAATTCCTGATGGTAATGGCGTACTTGAACTTAAAGATAAATTGGTAGTTTTATCAAATCAAGACTGTGCCTCTTTAGTGGAAACTGGGTTGCAACGCGAAGTCCGTATTGCTCTAAAAGATAACGAAAAAACCGCATCGGATGGTTCATTTCGTTCTGAAGAAGCCATTCCCTCTGAAACAGTGCTGTTTTTCCCTTGGGGATTGAAACCTAATAAAGATCAAAAGCGTACAGAAAATGTCCGTAAATACCTGGATCAAATCCTCAATGATCGATTGCAATTTGGTGGCTTAGAAGGATTAGGACGAGGTTGGACAGAGAATAAAACTGTCAAAGTTAATTCTGGTGAAGTTAATTCTACTGAGGAAAACGCCTAAATGTTGAAACTTGATAGCCGCAAATTTAGTCATTTTGCCTACAATGGCTTGCTCAAAGTCAGGGAAATAGTAAAAGCTGACAGCCATAGCAAAGCTAGTTCCATTGTCCAAAACTTACCTTCCTACCTTTCTACTTGGGGACTTCATCGCCTAGCAGGAGATGGATTGAAATATCAAAAGGGAGAAACCCTGTATAAAGGACAAGTTTATCAAGAGTTTCTTAAAAAACTGCAAGAGCTAAGTCAGGTAGCCTTTGCTTACGACGATCCAAATACATTATTTAGATTAGAAATACACAACTATGCCGGATTAAACCGCTTAGCCATTGAATTAGCTAGGGAATGGTCATTCTGGGCTGTACCAATTTTGGGAGAGGCTAAGCAAGAATGAGTCGAGGAAGAAAACATTCGTCACCAAAAAATCCAGCCGCCGATATTTGGTGGGAATTTATAGCTGCCGAACAAAAAAATAACTCGAAATTAGGGAGAATTTTTGCTAAAGCCACCTACGGTGATTACGAAAATCGGGTTTTAACCCTTTACTTTGCCGATGAAGCTGCAAGCAAAGCGGCACGAGGACAAATCGAACCTCTCAAAAAGAAACTCAATCCTCAACTGTTTTGCGATCGCATTAATTGTCCCATCGGTAGTGGTGCGCCGCCACCCAACCCCAAGGGGAATAGTAACAGAGAAGTTAAAACTAATAATCCCTTACAAGCCCTTAATTTTACAAAGCTTGGACTTGACAAAGAGGGGAACCAAGAATTCACTCAACCTGTGTTGCAGGCGGCTGTTGAGGCAGAAAGTCATTGTATAAATATTTACGATAAACTCAAACAACGCACTCAGCAGCTAGTTGGCGAGACTGGCGAAACCTTAACAGTTTCCTTTGACTGGCGAATGCGGGTTGGAGGGACTCGCGGCTTTCGAGAGTTACTTTTACCCACCTTACATCCAGTTTTTGGCATTCCCCACATTCCTGCCTCTAGTCTCAAAGGGGTAGCACGTGCTTGGGCAGAAAAGCACCATTCAAATCAGGATGAGGTGAAAGAATTATTGGGAATGCTGGAAGGAAAAGTGGCAAAAGCTGCCAAGATTGAGATTCTTGATGCCTTTCCCACCGAACCCTGTCTTAGCGTCGATGTGGCTACTCCCCAATGGCACTGGCGGATTCAAAACCAGCATCAGAATGTTATCTATAACCCAGAACCCCACCCTCTGCTGAATTTAGAGAAACCGCAACTGTTCATCGGCTTGCGTCCAACAGTTCCTAAGTATGCAGATAAAGTATCCTTAGTGAAACAATGGTTAGAAAAGGGACTTCGTACTAGTGGATTAGGTTCCCGTGTCAGTGGTGGTTACGGACGTACTTTAGGGAGGGAATCTAACTTAGTGCACACTCAGAGTTTTGACTTTGAGTTGTGGACTCAAGGAATGTATGGCAGTAACCCACCCACAAAGGAAAATAATTATCAAGGCGATGTGGAATTTCGACCTACTGCCATTCGGGGTATTCTGCGCTACTGGTTTCGGGCTGTAGCTTTAGGACTTTATGACCAAACCACTTGCCTAACTCTAGAAGAGGAGCTGTTTGGCAACTTAGGACAGCAGGGCAAGATTGCCATTAGCACTCGCGTCAACCCACCTACCCATCAAAACCCTTATTTGTATTCAGGTAAAATTCTCCTGGAGGTAATAGAACACAAAACCGAACCCAAAAAAGCACAAAAACAGAAATATTTAGAATTAGTCGAACAATTGCTAATTCTAGCTTCCCATTTGGGAGGTGTAGGACGAGGTTCTCGGCGTCCTTTACACTTACTGAATGAACGGATGCGAGGCTGTCATTGGTTAGTATATAGAGATAGAGAAAATCTCCCGCTTGCCTACAATAAACAGCAATGGCAAAGCTTATTTAATAGTGTTCAGGATGCATTTAAAGCCGTAGAACCCTCATCTAAAAACTATACTAGCAATCCTGGAACACCGAAACAGCGCCAGCAGGATGCATTAGACCGGAATACTCAAGTGTGGCTGCTAAAAACACCTGATTTAGTCAAACCAAAGAAGGTAAAAACCTGGGAGTCTGAGGGCGATTCCCCCAATGTTAGAGGAGCTGCGTTGAATTTACTATACGGTGACTCCCGTTTCAAGGGAGTTAGTGGGAAAAAGGGAAATGCCAATGTTGGGGGAAGTCTAGGAACCCCATCATTTGTTTGGATTAAATCAATTTTCCCCTATGAGGGTTCTCCGTATCAAGTTATCACCATTTTTGGAGCCGACGATTCCCAGCGTGGGGATTTTGGCACAGAACTCAAAAAACAAAGAGCTATCTCAGTTTATCCTCAAAGGCCTTCTGATAATAAACCGTCACGCCCTCGTCCAAGACGTAGATAAGTACTTGGAAAAATTAAAGACACGGAGACGCGGAGACACGGAGACGCGGGGAAACGGAGACACGGAGACAGGTCGACGCGGAGACGCGGGGAAACGGAGACGCGGGGAAACGGAGACGCGGAGACGCGGGGAAACGGAGACGCGGGGAAACGGAGACACGGAGACACGGAGACGCGGGGAAACGGAGACGCGGGGAAACGGAGACGCGGAGACGCGGGGAAACGGAGACACGGAGAATTGAAATTCCAACCAAAATTTCGCTCACCTGATCGCTTGTTCCCTCAACTTCATTCAAACCTAACTTTACCCAATAAAACACGATGAAATCTATTCTAGTAGCTACCATTGGTACACGAGATGTAATGTTTCAAATCTCCTCCGGAGAGTGGTATAACATTGGCGATGACCGGATGCAGGATGGAGACATTATCGGCGAACAAGCTAAAGTTATTGCTGACTTGTCTGTTAAAAGTCCAATTAGTTATCGAGACTTAACTAAGTATTTATTCGACCACATTGAAATCTATCGCTCCCGTATTAAACCGATCATTATCGGCAAACTCATTACTGAGAAAGGGGCTAATCTTGAAAAAGTTTACCTCATTGCTACTGACCAAAAGCCCGAGGTCACACAACGCAAAAAGGACTCTGTTCATGCTGCCCAATTGATTAAAGATTGGGTTATCCATGAATTGGACTCACTCAAGGCTGAGGATGTTGAGATTATCACCCTCGGTGAAGATGGGACGAATCCTTCAAATTTCGAGGAAATGTTTCGTTGGTTCCGGCAAGTCTGGCAGCACAAAATTCCTCAACCCTCAGGAGAACTTTGGGTATGTTTAAAAGGGGGAGTTGGTCAAACTTCTGAGGCGGCACGGATTTCTGGACTTAGCCGTTATGGCGATCGCATTCAGTTTTTTGAGTTTAAACAGAATACTAAAGCCAATCGTCAAGGGATTCCCTCAGATTACAGTGGTCCATTCCTCGGCACTAATTATATTTGGGATAGAACTCAGCAGCAGGTATTAAAATTACTCAAGCGCTACGACTATGCCGAAGTTAATGACCTACTGCAACCTTACTTTAAACAAGACCCCAAAGGGTTTAGTTCTTTACCCAATTTAATCGAGGCGGGTATAGCTTGGAATCAGGGAGAATTTGACATATTTTTCTCCCTGGTGAAAGATTATCTAACAGCAGCTGAACAAAGGGAAACGGAATGGTGGTGGAAGGCATACGAACAAGCCCAATTAGGTTTAGTTCGGCTTGAACAGGAAAATACCACTGAAGCTATGTTACACAGTTATCGTTCTATTGAGGGGGCGTTATATTTATGGGCAAAGCATTCCTTTCCGGATGATGTAAAGGAAAGACAGGATAAATTTCCCTTAATTTATAAGTCAATTACTCATAAGTATCATGCCTTAAAAACTAAACTTACTAAGTACGAAGCCAGAAAACTTGATCGTGAAGGTAACATTGAGCTGAAGGGGAGGGTGTTACAAGGCTTATTAGAAGTAGCTATTTCTGAAGCGGAAACGAGTGAGGATTTCAAGGCGTATTGGAAGGCGCGAGGCATGCGGAACAATTTATCCCATCGTTTGGGGGGCTTGGAGAAGAATAATTTGTTTAAAGCATGGGGTGAGGATATTAAAGATGCCCAACAATGGCAGCGTCGAATCCTTAATTGCTTGAATTTAATTACCAAACAGAAATTTAAATCGCTATCTCAGGCTAGTCTATTTAGTAAGATTCATAATCAGGTTGTAGATGAAATCACTCATTACGAACTAAAAATGTAGTAGCACTTCTTCTGCCAAGGAAGAAATGAGGTGAGAATTGTCTTGAAAATTGCATTAAAAAGCTATTCGATGCACCTATCGACGCATCTCGGCAAATCGCCGAAACCCTATATTTTTCGTTGAGATGCGTCGATGCCTTACAGGGAGAGGGTTTGAGGTATGTGTTTGACTCACTTTTTAGCTTGATATGTTAGACTTTTTGGAGATGCGTCGATTTGGCAGCTGAAACCCTTACTGGGTAAGGGCTGCTAGACGAACTCTTCCCACTCGCTGGGAAAACTACTTGAATGGAAACGAAGAGAGGTCTCTATATAAGTTTTCTCCATCTCACCTTCCCACTCGCTGGGAAAACTACTTGAATGGAAACCTTTCTTGTTCGGCCAATGCCGGGGTACAGAAACTGGCTTCCCACTCGCTGGGAAAACTACTTGAATGGAAACGTTATGCCAAAAACGGCTGGATCGGGGTTATCTGTCCTTCCCACTCGCTGGGAAAACTACTTGAATGGAAACTTTTTGCCTCACCTGGAGCCGCGATACAACTCTCCCTTCCCACTCGCTGGGAAAACAGCTCTCCCGTACATGTGGTGATAATGAAATTTTATATATTGTAGGGTGGGTTAGGCGCGGGTCATAATTGGTGAATTATAGTATTATTTTCCTATCCGCGCCGTAACCCACCAAAGATAATTTTTAGTCTGATCTACAGTTTCCACCAAGATATCTGGAGAGCCGAAATAAGCTCCTTCCCACACTAATCATTTAAGAATAATCAGGTTAAATCAATCTATTGTCATTCAGAAAATCGGCAATCAAATTACTGTATTGTTGCCATTATTCTGACCTTCAACTCAGGTTATTAAGTAATGTTATAAGTCCTAATTTCTTTTGTTCAAAGGGTTGTTTTAACAAAAATAATGTGATAGGTTAACCCTGTTACAACTGTAACCCAGAAAAAAAAGCCAGCCTGACGAAGTTGAACACTAACAGGCTGGCTCTGGCTCCCCCTTTCACAAAGGAGACAATTAAATTATGTCCTATCGAGACAGACTTAAGCCATGGGCGATTGCTCGTCTATTGCACAATAAGCTGCAATGGTCGATTATTGATCGCTATCGCAGCAAATCAGATGCCGAGGGACATCTCAACTGGTGGCGTCAGAATGTCCCTGATACCCAGTTTGAAGTTGTCTGGGATTTACCTAATCCCAAGGATAAGTAATAAGTAATAAGTAATAAGTAATAAGTGAAAACAAGAACATTTATTGCTTATTACTTGTTCATACTTCATTTCTTTATTTCTCCGTGTCTCCCTAGGAAAGGCAGAAGGCAGGAGGCAGAAGGCAGAAGGTTCATAAAAATCATCTCCCCGTCTCCCCGTCTCCCCATCTCCCCCTCTCCCTCTGCTATGACTACTCTATTTAATTCCCTCCAACCTGCCCAGAAATTACGTATCAGCATCTCTGATATCGCGCAATTACTTAAGATTCCCGAGCATTTAATTGTACGTGTTGAATGTTGGGCCTATATTGTCTTTGTACATCGCCGTGATGTGGGCGGACAATTTATCAGTTATCGGAAATTAGAACAGTGGAAAAATGCTGTTGCCTGTCAGATTCAGAAATGTTCAACTATACCTCAATTGCAGAAGTTGTGGCTAGATATTCTCAAAGACTGCCGCAAGTACAAAAAGCAGTATCAAACAGGAAGTCGCCAATTTTTCCGTGAAATCAGGCTCCAACGCTGGGAATTTCTTCGGCAAAAACTGTACTAACAAAGTACTGGTTTATAAACTGAAGCGCACGCAGATGTCAACTAATTTACAGATAATCGAAAACCAACCCTTATAATCAATAGTGTAATGATCATTGCAGTTTTCAAGGTTCTTTTTGAACTTTACTTAAAAACACTAAGCTAACATACCTTTGTAATGACCCGGATACTCGTCATTGACGATGACCCTGCTATTTCAGAATTAGTCTCCATCAATCTGGAGATGGCTGGCTATGACGTTAGTCAAGCACCCGATGGTGTTAAGGGCCAAGCACTAGCCCTACAGCTACAGCCAGACTTGATTATGCTTGACTTGATGCTGCCCAAGGTAGATGGTTTTACTGTTTGCCAGCGACTGCGTCGGGATGATCGTACTTCCGATATACCGGTGCTAATGCTCACAGCCTTGGGTCAGACTAAAGATAAGGTTGAAGGCTTCAATTCTGGTGCCGATGACTACCTGACTAAACCCTTTGAACTCGAAGAAATGCTGGCGCGAGTGCGAGCTCTGCTGCGTCGCACGGATCGTGTTCCTCAGGCAGCCAAGCACTCGGAAATCCTCAACTATGGACCTCTAACACTAGTTCCAGAAAGATTTGAGGGAATTTGGTTTGACAAGACGGTAAAATTAACCCACTTGGAGTTTGAGTTACTGCACTGCCTACTCCAGCGTCACGGTCAAACTGTCTCTCCTAGTGAAATTCTTAAGGAAGTCTGGGGATATGACCCAGATGATGATATTGAGACAATCAGAGTTCATATCCGTCACCTGAGAACTAAACTAGAACCTGACCCCCGTCATCCTAAATACATTAAAACGGTGTATGGAGCTGGTTATTGTTTAGAGTTGCCTAGTACTGGTAAGGCAGCGCTGGATGCTACTTCAGTAAGTGCTTGAGTGGTTCATGGTTTATAGTTCATGGTTCATGGTTGCTCAAATAAACAACAATGAGCAATGAACCACGAACCACTCTCAGCTCAATCAAGGCTTTAAGGAGCTAGGGCACTTCCCCTGAGCAGACTACCAATGGTTTTAGCGGTAATCTTCATTTGAATTAGGGGATTGGCTGGTACGACGGTTTTGTAGAGATAGCTGTCGAAGGTAAGCTTCTGGACATCCTTATCAGCGCACATTTCTACAAAGGCTTCGCGGGTGGCATCGGAACGATAGAAGACTCTTTGCAGAATATCTAGTACTTTGTAAGTCATGCCGTACTTTTGATCCCAGCGCTTCAAGTAGAGCTTGAGGTCCGCTTCGTTAGGGATGAAAGTACCGCCATTGGAGGTTTCGACAATCGTTTCTGCGCACATACGAGCTGATTTGGCGGCAAAGTAAATTCCCTCGCCAGAAGACTTTGTTACTGTACCAGCAGCGTCTCCCACTAAGGCAACTCGCCCCACAACTCTTCTTGGTCTAGGATGCTCTGGAATAGGATGAGCTTCCACTTTGATGATTTCGCCACCAGTCAGTTTTTTGGCTGCACGTGCACGAATTCCGGCTTGCAGATGTTTGATTTTGGCTTGGTTTACCCTCATGGTGCCAGTGCCGACGGCGACATGGTCGTATTTGGGGAAAACCCAGCCGTAGAAATCAGGAGAAACATCATTGCCGACGTACATTTCTGCTAGGTCTTCATAGTAATTCATCAGCTGCCCTGGCAGGCGAATTCGTTCCTGGAATGCGATCGCATAATTGTAATCACCTGCATCAATGGCTTTAGCAACACGGGAGTTAGCACCATCGGCACCAATTACTAAATCTACCTTCAGAGTCTTTTGTATTCCCTTTAAACTACCATCTGCATGCTCGGCGTAGTGAATGGTATAGGGTTCACGGTCATTTCTGGGAATTTCGAGTTTGTGAACCGTGCCATTAATCAGATTAGCACCTAACTTGTGAGCGCGATCGCGCATGAAGCCATCAAGTACTTCACGGCGACACATACCAATATATTCGTTTTCCTTTTCAATATTGATATTAACTTCCACATTAGACGGCGAGATCATCTTCATTTTTCTCACTCGCCTGTCAATAATTTCTGGCGGCAGGTCAAATTCACTCACCATACAAAGTGGAATCGCACCGCCGCAGGGTTTAGCATTGTCTAGCTTGCGCTCAAACAGGTACGTCTCGATTCCGGCTTTGACCAAAATCTCGGCAGCCGAGGAACCTGCTGGTCCTGCTCCAACTACTGCAACCCTTAGTGTTGGCATGTTTTCTCCCAGATCTTTTAGAGCTACTAAGAGAGTGTTTGTCAAGAAAAATAAAAGGGCTTTCCTTGGGGACTAAACCAGGATGATGTTTTGCGAGGTGAAATTGCTCAATATCAACCTCTCCAATCATTAGTCTGGCAATGGTTACAGCTCTTTTAAAGATTCCTTTACAAACACCCTCCAAGCTGAGATGGTATCACGAACTGTGAGCTTGCTTTGGCAATGGCTTGAGGATATAACAGAAATGAAACAGAGCTTAACAGATTGATACAAAAAACAACCACGAGCGAGAGATAGCCAGCTATTTTAAGATACTGTTGGCGAAATATTTCGTAATATAGAAAAACGTCTGAAAGCCCCCTAAATCCCCCAATTTTGGGGGACTTTGAGTCCGGGCTCCCCCAGAATTGGGGGCTGGGGGGCTTGAAGAATCTTTGTTTCATTGCCAATATTTCAAAATGTTAAATTCGCCAACAGTATCATTGATTCCACGGCGGGAAAACTACTGCCTAGGGGCGCTAGAATATAATCCCCCTAGCACAAGTCAACCAGCATCAGGAGGAGATTAAAGACGCGGGGACACGGTGACACGGGGACGCGGGGACAAATTGGATGGGGATTTGACCCCAACCAATTTTATGCACCGCAAGTGACGGTGGGGTATTTAACCCAAATTAATTTCGATAAAATGATCAATATTCAACTTACAGATGATCCTGGTAATAGTTTTAATACGGCTGAAAATCTTGGTGTTTTAAATAACAGTATTACTTTTGGTGAATCTATTAACATCAACCCTGTAGGAGATTTGGATGATTTCTATCGTTTTATTATAGACTCAGAAAGTGAAGTGACAATTTCTGTTGGTGGAGTAAGCGAAAGGCTTGATGTAGATTTGTTAAGTGCTCCTGATTTTAACTCTCGAATCTTTCTCGATGCCGCAACTCCATCTCAACCCTTATCTCGAACTGTTACCTTAGAACCAGGTGATTACTACCTTAAAGTATTTACTTTCAATCTCCGCAGTAGTGAATATGAAGTTACCTTAAGCAATAATGACAACATCTCAGGGCAGATTTTATTTCGTGAGGAGTTCTCTGAGGATTTTGATATTACCAATGACGACATCTTCGAGCTTGATAGTTCTTTCCTACCAATTAGACCTGAATTAGTTGAAGGTACAGCACTTGAGGGTGTAGTTGGAACGCAGCTACGTATTGATGACGAGTCCGGAAGAGAAATGGGATTACCAACTGTAATCGATGTAGTCGATGATGATGAAGTAGATACTGCTTTACGGCTCCAACTTGATACCTATAACCCTTCAGCATCAACTCTTGGTGACTCGTTTTTTGGCACTGGTATTAAAACTAAAGACACTTTCAATCCTGGAAATGGTGGACTGGCTGTTGAAGCGAGAGTTCGCATAATTGACTCTGAAGAAAACCCTCTAGCCAGAGGGGTCATTGACTCAGTGTTTTTCTTTACTCCAGGTATGAGTATACGGGATGAAATTGACTTTGAGTTGTTGGGCAATTTTATTGAGGATGCTCAAAACGACAATTCTGAACCGAGCATCTTTACCAATGTCTTTGATGACCAAGACCTCTTTCAAAGAGGTGATTTTGAAGTTATAGATCTAGGAGATGTTCCTGGGTTAGAAGGATTTGACCTAACAGAATTTAATAATTTTCGCATCGAGTGGTTAGAAGATAAAGTTGTCTGGAAAATTAATGACATTCCAATTCGAGAAGAATTTGAGACTTTGCCTGATGAGCCTATGGGTGTTTTTCTTAATACCTGGGCTAACGGATTTCCCGAGGCTATTGATGACTCACTAATTCCCGCAGATAACTTACAATCTAACCAAACATTCTTCTACGATATAGGATACGTGCAGGTGGAGACTTTGATTTAAACGATTGGCGAGAGCCAGTGTCGCTTAAGCGCCAATCGCCCTTACTCATTATCTAGTTCTTTGCTAGCCTCTCCAAAGACTCCTGCACGAAGTAGAAGGCCGTGAAACCCAACTCGCTCACGGTATATAGGTTGGGTTTCGTTGCCTCAACCCAACCTACTAGTACACGCGGGCGCAAGTTCTTATTCTCCCTAGCATGACGGAAGACTGAGGCTATTGACTGAGGCTATCTCAAGGAGTTCTTGGGAAGCCCACACTGTACCCGTAGGGTCAGTGTGCGGAGCAGTCACGTCTTCTTTACTGGTGAAGCTAGCACGCTTGAGCAGTTTCGGGACAAGAATGCTGTTTGTGCTACAATAACAAAATAAGTTTGTATCTGCAAGTGTTTGCTCTTCAACTTGAGGCTCTAATCAACAGCATAGGAGTGTCAGACAGTACCAATCAATAAAAGCTTTCTCTCAATTCGAGCAATGCGGTTTATGAATATACTTCAATCGTCATTCAAGCTGGCTTTCCCTCTTGCCCTGACTATGGCTAGCTTACTAACTAACTTCACCTTAGTGGCAGCACAGGGCACAGAACAAAAAGGTTTTGAGCTGTCGGAAGCACCAGCAATGCCGGAACCACCAGATACGTTTGCTCCTGAAGACCCTTCTAAACCGGGGGCAACAAGAGAGCCTGGGGATACAGATTGTCCCAAGACTAAGTATCCCTTAGCTTCTTTGCTAGCTGCTAACGAAGAAATTGATCCTACGGTCTCTCGTCAGGATTTTACAAGTTCTCCTTATCCTAGTTTCTGGTTTCATATTCCTTATGTTTCCCAACAGATTAGCTACATTGAGTTTGTCCTTAAAGATTCGCAATCAGCCAAAACGATTTATCGGACAGCTGTCAAGTTAACTGACAAACCGGGAATTATTCAAATTAACCTGCCCCAACAGGAGCAATACTCCCTAGAAATTGAAAAAGATTACTACTGGGATTTTATGGTTTACTGTGCTCCTAATCGATCTCATCAGACAGAGCAGCCAGATTTAGTTTTGCAAGGTGGGATTAGACGCTTGGCAGTGAATGCCCCACTGAAAAATCAGTTAGAGTCAGTCAAACCCCAGGAATATATTGCTTATATTGACAATGATCTTTTCTACGATGCTGTGACTAATTTGGCGGCACTGCGTCTTGCTAATCCCGAGAATCCCCAATTGCATAATGATTGGACTAAATTGTTGAGGTCATTAGGCTGGGAAGAGTTGGCTAGTGAGCCATTGGTTGATTCTATGTTACTCTTCCCAGAAGAACAGGCTACAACCAATTTCCTATCAAAATAAAAGCTGACCAGTAATAGGGGTGAGAAAATTTATCACTCTGCAAAATTGAGAGTTGAGCTCGGCGGAGAGCTTCAGCCTTGGTAAGGTCACTATTAGCTAATTCCTGGTAAAAGTTAGCCATTAATAAGCTAGTTGCTTCATCGCTTACTCTCCACATTGAGGCAATGGTGCTGCGTGCACCCGCACGTACTGCTATTCCTGCTAACCCCAAGGCTGCTCTTTTATCTCCAGATGCCGTCTTACAAGCGCTCAGGACAAGTAATTCAATGGGGCGAGTCTGTTTGAGATCCGTCCTAATGAGGCTATTGAGTTCATCAATATTAATGCGCCCATCCCAAGCGAGAAGATAGGTATCTTCAGCTTGAGAACTAAATTCACCGTGAGTTGCTAAATGAATCACTGGGTATGGAGTTGTTTTGGCTGCTGTATTAAAATTAGATTCGGTGAAAGATTCATTGAGCAGCACTTGTGAAGAAACTTCAGCCTCAATCCTCTCCAATTCCACCTCGACATTAGGGAGTGCCTCAAAACCTTCACGAGCTTTACTTAGTCCTGCCGTGAGGGCTTTGAGCTTTTCTCTAGTTAAAGGTTGAGGGTCTACTAGTTGCAGACTAGGAGCGATCGCAACGCTATATTTTTCTAATAGATATTGTTCGCCATCATGTAGTATAGCAGGAGGAAGGTTGCGCAGCAATCCGTCTGGAACAAATACTAGGGTTTTAATATTACTGGCTGCGAGATTGGCTTCAATGGGAGTGATTAACCACTGGTAGAATTGTTGTAAAACTCGTAAGCGAGGGATGCGTCGGAAATCAGTAATTACTCCTCTTGCTAAAACAATATTATTTTCTATTTCCTGTTGAGATAAGTTGGTGGTGTAATGACGTAGAGGCTGCCCTGGCAAAGCCGCAATTACTTCCAGACGATTACCTAAAATAATCGTATATAGAATAGCTGCTGTCGAATCTAGTTCGTCGATTTGAACTGGTTGTGTATCTAAACAAGCATCGCGGAAGAAGTTGTCTAGTTCAGCTAGTTGCAGAGATTCAATCACTTCCCTAGCTTGTTTTAAATTGTCTTGACTAATCTCCCCTTGCTGTGGTGATTGCAATAGTAATTCTACTAACTCTCGGTAGACTGGTTCGACACTCTCTCGAAAGGAAAATTGTAGTTCTGAGCTAATTGCCACTAAATCGCTACGGAGAGACTGGAGAGTTTTAACTGCTTGGGTATAAGTAGCAATAGCTCCTTGTCTTTCCCCTTGAGTTTTTAGAATTCTTCCTAGTTGCCATTGCCATTGATAGGCAAGATCACCAGCATTTATTGCTTGGGAAATTACTAGCGCTCTCTGTGTCAATTTTTGGGCTTCATCAAGGCGTTGATGCTGTTCATACAAACGCCCTAAATTGCCCATTGCCTCAGCCTCACCCCTTTGATGTCCAATCTCTTGAGCCTGTTGTATCGCTGTTGCTAAGTGCTTGGCAATTTTGGTTTGTTGATTGTTCTTGGTTGATTGTTTATGGTTAATACTAATCAAGGATGAATCACTATTAACCTTCATCAAACTCTTAGCCAAATAAATCTGCCCAGAGATTGAGTTCTGACTAGGAGGTAATTGAGTTAAATTACTCTCAATTTCAGGCACTAAAGCCATTGCCTGTTGCCATTGTTTTTGAGTTACTAATAGGTTCAATTGATTTAACTGTGCTTGCAGTTGAGTATCAACTAAAGGAGATGCTTCAAGGGCACGTTGATAGAACTCCAGAGCTTGAGTTGTTTCCTCTTTTAATCTAGCTGTATTGCCTAAACTCAGGAGAGTATCAGCCATTGCCTGAGAAGATTGTAATTCTTTGGCAATGGCTAAACTTTCGTCTAAAGCTTCTTGAGATTCCTTATATTTACCGACTCGACGCAAAACATCACCTATGCTGCCAAGAGCTTTTGCCTTCAGCAGAGTATTCGGTTCTGATTCCAGTTGCTCCTCAATAGTAGTTAAAGTTTTGATTGCTTTGGAATACAATCCCAAGGCTTGGAGAGCTTGAGCTTGGTAAATCTTACTTTTAGTAAAACCTGTAACATCCCCGATTTCTTGGTAGGTATCAGTAGCTTGTTTCCAAATATCTAAGGCTTGTTCTGGCTTACCAAGAGATAATTTTAGTTGTCCTTGGGCATCGAGAGTTTGAGCTAGTAATCTTTGTCGCTCTTTAGTATCTGTTATTTCTGGAAGGAGGTTAAGGGCATCAGATATGGTTTGCTGTGCTTGTTGCCAATCTCCCAGTTGTTGATAAACTAAAGTTAAATTACTCAAGGCTATTACTTGACCAATTAAATCTCCTTGTTTTCTGTAATTACTAATGACCTGTTGTAATAGGTTTACGGCTTCAGCTGTTCGTCCTGTCTCATAGAGTTGCTGGGCTTGTTGCTCTAGTGATATCAAATCTGCTTTCAAAGCATCCTTGATAATTCCATTGTTTTTTTCTCCTGCTGCCCGGGTGAGCGAAATTTTGGTTGGAATTTTAATTCTCCGCGTCTCCGCGTCTCCGCGTCTGGGCGTCTGCTTACTTGTTCCCCCACCCTTTTTTTCGCTCACCCCTGCTGCCCTACTACTCTGCTGCTCTAAGGTTTTCGGAAAATTGACCAGAATTTGGTCTGATTGGCGCTTGTAGATTAAGTTTTGTTCTTGCTCTAATTTTGAATTATCGCTGATTTCAGAAACTGTGGAATTTGCTAAAATTCTCCCACTTCCCAAAATAGAAATAAAACTGATTAGACTAACAGTATATTTGATTAATTGATTCATTTTTAAATCCTCACCTAGCAGTATTTAACGAAGACTATCTTGATGATTTTTTTTATCCCCAAGGATATAAGTAGATTTTTTCCTGTTTCCTGCTCCCTCCTGCCTTTTCTTGTTAATCAAACTAAAAGATCCTATAACTAACACTAAAATATAGTCCATCTTCTTGTGAAGAATCTCCTATATCATCTAAACCAACTAAAGGAATTCCCCAATCTAATCTAGCTCTGAAGTTATTTCCTAACAGTAATCTTAACCCTAAACCCACAGATACTAAAGTGCTTTCTTCTAGTTCAAGATCATCGCTATTCCAAACTGTGCCAAAATCAATAAATGGAGTCAACTGTAAAACAGTTTCCCACTCAGGAATACGCAGAATGGGGGTGCGTATTTCTGCAGAAGCAAACAAGCCATGATCTGCAAGTAAGGCATCTTGGCGATAACCTCGGACACTGAGTTGTCCTCCGAGGCTAAACTGTTCAAAAGGCACTAGGGCTTGGTCAGCTAGTTGCAGGTCTGACCTCAATAATAAAATTGTATCTGAACTCAGCAATCTTAGGTACTGAGCCTGTCCCCGCCAGACAAAAAATTCACTATCAGGTTCGCTATTGTTGATAGTGGCATCTAAGGCATCTATACCTAAACTGAATTGAGAGCGCAACGCCAAGACTTCCCGTTGATTACGATTGGTGTATTCCTGAAAAAAACGGAGAGCAGAAATTTTAGTTTCGCCTTGATTATTAGCTCCCCTCGATAGGTCAAAAGGTTGGTCGAAAACTGTAGTTTCAGCCTCATCTCTAGAGAAGGTTATACCTATAGAAAAATCTTTATTTGGAGTTTGGTATAGTGGTTGCCTGTAGGTTAGTTCGTATTGACGAGTTTCCGAGTCAATATCTAATACATCAAAAGGTTCTTCGATAATTTCACTCTCAGTGCGGCTGTGACTGAAGCGAATAGTGCCGTTGTAAGGGTTAATCGGAATAGTATAACTAAGATCGCTGAGGGAATTGCTACCATCAGTATTAATATAGGAGACATTAAAGCGATCGCCTAATCCTAAAAGATTACTTTGGGTGAGTTGAACTTGACGACGAACACTACCGACACTGGGTGATCTTTGATTATCAAGACTCAGTTCTACAGAAAAGGTATCAGCTTCTTGCAACTGGACTTCTAAAAGACTAATACCAGGACGTGATCCTGCAGCTAACTCTGCTGAAATATTAGCAATCAAGGGGTCTAATTGGAGCATTTGTAGGGCTCGGAGCAGTTTATCCTGATTGAGGGGAGCTTTGGTAGCGAGCGCTAAACGACTGCGAACATAACTGGAATTAAGTCGCTCTAAACCATTAATTTCAATGGCTTCGACTTCTCCTTCTATAACTTCAATTCTCACTACCCCATCTTGTAGTGCTTGGGGAGGTATAAAGGCTCCAGAGGTGATATAGCCATTATCTATATATAACTGAGTAATAGCTCTTTGAGCTTGAAGTAGTTCGGCAAAAGAGATGGAGCGAAGAGTAAAAGGCTCTAGTACTTCTGCTATTTGTTCTTGGCTGAAAATGGTGCTGCCAATAACTTCAAATTGTCTAATGGTAATTTGGTTAGGAATCCCCTCTAGAGATGGTTGGGGTGGAGATGGAGGTGTCTCTAATGGAGGAATTAATTCTTCTATGGGTGGTAATACTTCCACTTCTGGCAGAGGTTCCGGAGTGGGGATTATTGGTTGAATAATTGTTTCTGGAGGAGCTGTTTCCGTTTGGGCAATACCTGGTAGAGGGGTAAGTAATAAGTAATAAGTAATAAGTAATAAGTAATAAGTAAGAGGTGGTAATTTTAAGATCATTTTTCTTTCCTGAAAGAGATATAGCAATCGCCAAGGCGGTTAAGACATTAAAAAAGTCTCAAACTCAGATAGAACTTGGCTTTTCCTCCTGTCTCCTGCCCTGGAGCCTCCTGCTTCCTGCTATAATTGTGGCAAAACCCTAATCTCGAAATTATTCCAGATTATAAAGTAGCTATCAAGTCTCTCACTTTTTTATAAAAATGGTATACTTCACTGCTGACTTCTGGAGTTTAACTAATTTTTGCACCTATTACTTATTACTTATTACTTATTACTTATTACTTATAGAGAAGAGCTACGACAGTGAGGATGTTTTAATCCTGGGGTTTGAGGTGTAACAGTTGGTGCCATAGCAGTAAGCATAATTGTGCCATCGGGAGCGACTATCCAGCCTTGGGCTTGCTCAATTACTCGATATTTGCTTTGTCCTTGTTCATCTGTCTGGGAGCGATCGCGTAATACTACGGTAGAGGCAATAGGTTGCGTCTCTATATTCTCCCCGGCACGATTTGCCCACTCAACTACTCTGTTAACATTAGGTAGGGGGTCATCTGAGTTGGGAGCTAAACCACCTTTTCCGGTAATTACAAAGGAACTACCTCCAGCAATCTTGCCTTCTGCAATGGCGCAGGGATTTTGAGCCACTAATGATTCTGCGTCTATGGGAATTGAGGGCAACTCTAAGATTCCGGAGGTGGGGTCAACTTCTGGAGTAGTGATAGTTACTGTACCATCGATATTCCTTTGGGAACTAGCATTAATCTCGCTATCGGGGGAGAGAAAGATGCCTTGAGTGGTAATTTTGATATTACCTCCTCGACCATCGACGGCTCTGGCAGTAATGTCACTATCTTCGAGGGCAGCTAAGATGTCGGTATTGATGGTGATATTGCCGCCAGTGGCAGTGTCGCTGGCATTGGTGATAATCCCACTGCCGCGACGCAGTATAATATCTTCCCCATTGAGAATAATATTGCCCTGCTTTCCTGCTTTGATTTCGGCTCTGAGGCTACCATTATCGAGAAAAATAGACTCTGCCTCAACCATTAAATTGCCTGCGGATCCTGCTTCTGTGGCACTGACAGTGACTTCGGCTCCATCTTGGACAGTTAAATTAGGAGTGAAAATAGTTAAGTCGCCAGCATCTCCGGCACCTTGGCTACGAGCTAATAGGCCAGTACTGGCATCGTCAGTGCCAACGACATCACTGGGAAACCTAATGATGCCTTGTTCAAATAATTCCAAGGCTCGTCCTATTCTCCTAGCAAAGTTAGGGTCATTGCCAGACAAAATAATTTCCTTGTCAGCTTTAATAGTTATATCCCCTGCTGCTGCGTTACCGAAAGCAGTGGTGAGAATCTGAGAACCTCCCACCAGCTCAAGGGTATCTACATTGACAAAGATATCCCCACCAATCCCTTGAGTAGATTCACTACTGCTGGCGGCATTGAGAACAGCAAATTTGGACAAGCGCAGGTTTGGTGTGGTGAGGTGAATATTTCCTCCTTTGCCTGTTGCTTGATCGCGGATACGAGTGAATAAACCACTGGAACGGTTAGAGCCATCAACCCCGGAGAGTTCGATAAAATCTGTAGCATGGAGGTGGATATCTCCTGCATTTCCCCCGGCCTGGGTTGAAGCGTTGAGAAAACCCCCTTCAGTTAAAAGTGACTGAGTGTAGATAGTGATGTCACCGCCATTACCAGAAGGCCCCGGATTATTCAGCTTCACCTCAGTTGAAATGTTGCTACTAGCTCCTCTAATCTCAATCGGACCAGTGCTAGTAATAAAAATATTGCCAGCATTTCCTTGACCTTTGGTAACGGCACTAATGAAGCCACTGTAACTTAAGGAAAGGGATTGAGTGACGATATTGATGTCACCTCCATCACCTGCATCGTCTCTTTTTTTGTTATTAGCATTGGCTTCAATCTTGCCACGATTAGTCAAATTAATGGCACCATCAACTGTAATATTGATATCTCCTCCCTTTCCAGTCCCTCCCGCATTAGCTGTGATGCCGTAAGCGCCACCGTTGCCTTGCCCACGACCGATTACTGAGAGATAATTAGCCTCAATGTTGATGTTGCCACCGTCACCAGAACCTCCGATTAGGCTTCTAATTTGCGGTTGATCTGTCTTTGCAAATACCTCAACTAAAACGGAATCGGCTCTAATGTTGATGTCACCTCCGTTCCCGGTAGCGTTTTTCCCTATCTCATTCTGGATTTTGCCCCAGTCAATCAATCTCACTGTCTCATGAGCATCGATTGAAATTTCTCCAGCATTGCCTGCATTTGTGGTATAATTCCTGATTCTGCCTTTCCCTGCGATCGTAAGATTTCTGGCGGTAACTAAAATATTGCCAGCATCCCCCTCTCCTAAGGTTCGATTATCTACTGTCCCTGCCACTGTCACATCTCCAGTAGCGTTAATTGTGATATCTCCCGCTTGGCTAGAAGCACTACCCTCATTCTTGTTAATACCTGCACTGATACGGCTGTTCTGACCTACTATTTCTAGGTTGCCGACATTAAAATTAATTGCGCCTCCGCCCCCCCCATTGACTTCGATAACAGTTCTATTGGCAAGGGAAACATCTGCCCGTGCAGTATCTTCAGGGAAACGGAAACTGCCATCATCATTGAATTCTATATTGCCCGCTGCTGCTAGTCCTCCAATCTCAATTCTTCCTTCTGGTGCTTTCAAATTTGCACGATTCAAGCTCACCTCACCACCAATTAGTGCCAGGGTTTGACCATTAGGCACCTGGAGTCTGAGCTTTTTATTACTGGATTGATTAGTGATACTGGCTGGATTTGTCCCCAATCCTAAACCGATAGGAGCACTGACTGTTAACAGAGGCTTGGCTTGGTTATCTGTGGCACTGAATTGGGTGCCGTCAGCAAAGTTGATGCTATTGGCAGTACTAGCGAAAAAAGAGCCGCCAAGATCAAGGGAGGCATTGGCTCCAAAGATAATGCCATTGGGGTTGATTAGAAAGAGGTTGGCACTACCGTTGGCTTTGAGGATGCCATCGATTTCAGAAATCGAACCACCTGTTACCCGAGAGAGGATGTTTTGAATATCTAGAGCATTATTGAAAAAAGCAGTGTTATTTGTTGGTACAGAAAATTCCTCAAAGCTATGGAAGAGATTATTTCCTGCTGTAGTGCCGCCATCAATCTTAATAACGTCCCCGTTAGGTGTAACGACAGAATTGTCTGGAAGAGTGGTATCAGGGATAATTTGCGCCAGGGTAGGATTTGAGGCTAGTAGACTCAAGAGAATGCTTCCACTAAGGAAACACACAATACCAGATAATTGCATTATTTATATATAAAAATATTTTGAAGTAATTTTCATAGTTCACAATTTAACATCTATTAAAAGTAATAACCATAGGAACAATCTAGCTTTATAGAAGTTTTACAGAAAATCAGCTTTTGTATACTTTTTTGCTAAAAATTTTTATTAACTCATCCAATTGAGAACCGCAGTAGTTTGATAAGCAAAAAAAAATATTACCAGTAATCAGTTTTTAATTCATAATCAATCATTTGTATCTTAACTTCACATTGGGGCGATTATTGAGAATATTCTCATTTACTGTGAGAATTGACAGATGTAGTTGACAATGAAAAAATCAGTATAGATATATACTTGGGTTTTCTATATCCAAAAAACACTAGTCTAAGCTCAAACCCTTGATTTATCGTGTAATTTGGACCAATCACTGAGAGTAGTAGATAAATTTTCACCACCTTCGAGGGACGGATTTTTTGTTAAGTAGTGTAAAGGAGAAAATTATGCCCTTGACAAATGCTGCATTTTGCATTACAAAATCTCATGTCCCTTTTAACGTGGGGAGACTTAAAAATTAGGCTTTCAGAAAATTCATCTAATTGTGGTGATATTACTCAGTTGTCCGTACTGTTTCACCGAACTGGAAAGAAGCGATTGATTAGTACAACAAAATTTGGTAATAAGGGAGAAGTTAACTCATCCTGCTCAAATAAGGTAGCAACTAGAGTTAATTTGCCTTTTTCTCGGCGATGTACCTCTACTTGCTTGCGAAAACGATCAACAATCCAATATTCTTTTACCCCTTGAATTGAATATAATTTTACTTTTACTTCGCGATCGCGTTTTTCGTTTTCAACACCTTGAGAAATCACTTCCACCACTAATTCTGGTGCTGCGGTAAGATGTCCGGCTTCATCTTCTATTTGAGCTAATCTTTCTTGGCTTACCCACACTACATCAGGAATAACATTATCTGCATTTGAGAAGATAATTCCAGGCGTAATAATAGTTTCTCCATTACCTGTTGATTCTGACCAACTATTCAAATGACTAAAAATTATACCACAAATTTGTTGATGTCGCCTGTGAGGCGTTCGAGTCATAAATAATTCTCCTTCTATGATTTCGTATATCGTCCCTTCAGAGTTAGGCAATAGTTCTAAATCATTTATGCTCCAACTGACTCGGTCAATCGTTTCAGTCATACCAATTCTCCAGGTAGTTGTTTTTTCCTTCTTAGTCTCACTATTGCTGTAAATCTTTAAATATCTCCAATAATTATGCTAGAACCCTTATACGCTCATTAACAACCGAAGAGAATCCTCGTCCTGTTAACGCGAGGAGAGTTCAATACAAGGGTGAAGATAGGCGACAATGAGGATGGATTAATCCAGGACTTTGAGGCATAACATTTGGTAGCGTAGCAGTCAGTATAATAGTGCCATCGGGAGCAACCATCCAGCCTTGAGCTTGCTCAATTACTGGATATCTTCTTTTTCCTTGCCCATTTGTCTGTACTCGCTGACGCAGCACTACAGGAGAACTTACCTGCTGGGAAGGACGACTTGCCCATTCAACTACCCTGTTAGCATGAGGTAGGGGGTCATCAGCACTAGGAGGTAAACCACCACGTCCAGTAATTACAAAAGAACTGCCTCCAGCAATTTTTCCTTCTTTAATAGCGCAGGGATTTTTAGCCACTATTGATTCTGCGTCTATTGGGGTTGAGGGCAACTCTAGTATTCCAGAAGTGGGGTCAACTTCTGGGGTAGTAATAGTTACTGTACCATCGATACCTATTTGGGAACTAGCATTAATCTCGCTATCAGGGGAGAGGAAAATCCCTTGGGTAGTAATGTCAATATTACCTCCTGAACCTCTGACGGCTCTGGCAGTAATGTCACTATCTTCTAGGGCAGCTAAGATGTCGGTATTGATAGTAATATTACCGCCAGTAGCATCTAAAATGGCGTTGGTGGTAATGTCACTGCCACGACGCAGTATGATGTCTTGGGCATCGAGGGTAATATTGCCTTGATTTCCGGCTCTGGTTTCCGCTCTAAGGCTGCCATTATCGAGACGGATAGACTCAGCTTCGACTTCCAAACTGCCTGCGACTCCTTCTCCTGTGGCACTGACAGTTACTTCAGCTCCATCTCGGACAATTAAATCAGGAGTGAAAATATTTAAGTTGCCAGCATTTCCTTTCACTTCTGTAGCGACACCCTCTAGTCCTGAGACAGCACGTAAGGCACTGGAAAATTGACCATCTGGAGTAGTACCAATCAGTTCTATAGATTCTGACGCCCTAACTATTAACTCACCAGCATCTCCATCACCTAAGGTTGAAACCTGCACATCCGCGCCATCTTGGATAATTAAACGCTCAGTTGTAAGTGTTAAACTTCCTCCCTTGCCTGCAGAATCTGCTTGAGCTCCAGCAATAATACCACTAGCAACAAAACCAGAAGATGTTTCTAGACTTGGGCGTGTACCAATCAGTCTCACTTCTGAAGCCTTGACACTCAAATTCCCAGCATTTCCACCACCAAAGGTACTTGCTGCTATTTGTGCCCCATTGGTTATAATTAACTGTTCAGTTTCAAGGGTCAAATTGCCACCATTACCAGTTGAATCTTGATCAGTTTGGGCGAACAAACCACTACTAAAACTTGTTTCTACTGAGGCATCACCAACCAACTCTACCACTGAGGCTCTAACAATCAAATCTCCAGCATTACTCTCACCAAAGGTGATAGTCGTTGCTTGGGCTCCTCCCCGAATTAATAACTCTGTTGTCTCAATCGTCAAATTACCAGAGGGAGCAAAACCTAGAGTTCCAGCAAATAGGGCACTAGGATCGCCAAACTCATTTACCCCAAGCAATTGTACAGTTTCCCTAGTTTTGACGCTCAGATTTCCTCCCTTGCCCTCCCCAAAAGTAGTAGTTGAAATCAATGAGCCATCCTGGACAATCAAATTCCCAGTATTGATGCTCAAGTCTCCTCCAGCTCCTGAACTAAGTATATTAGCATTAGCTGTAATCAGTGAATTTTCACTGAGAGTGACTGCTTCAGTAGTGTTAATGAGCACCCCTTGACCAGTTTCTGTTCCTAGGGTATCAGCAAAAATTGCTGCTCCCTGACTCATTAACAATTGAGAACCTTGGATTTGTAAGCTACCTCCCCCTTCACCACTGACATCAACTAAGGCTCCCTTAATCTGGATTTCTCCAAAAGCATCGACGGCATCGTAGCCAAATGCCAAACTATTACCACTGCCAGTTATACTGACTTCTCCAACACCAGCTACGCTGCCAAGTTCAATATGTCCTCCTGTAGCTGTTAAATTACCGCCCTCGATGACTAAATCCCCACCAACCAGCGCCATAGTTTGACCTGTTGGTACCTGTAAACCTACCGGAGTACCTACAGAATTTGTCTCTCCCTTCAAGCTCTCGGCTTGGGATTGGTTGACAATTGTCTTAGCAGTAAGCTGATTAAAAAAGAGTACCGATGGCTCAATGGTAAGGAGATTACTGGCTGCTGGTTCAGAGGCACTAAAAAGTCCGCTCTCACCTAAACCTATAGCATCAGCTGTTGTTGCCACAAACGAGCCATTAAGATCCAAACTGGCATTTGAACCAAAGATAATACCGTTAGGGTTAATCAGAAATAAGTTGGCATTGCCCAGTACACCTAGAGTTCCGAGAATATTGGAAGGGCTATTCCCTGTCACCCGCGAGAGGATATTCTCAATTCCAATAGGATTGGTAAAGTAGGCTCCTTCTCCAGCATCAATACTGAATTGTTCAAAGCTATGGAAGAGGTTGGTATCCCTAATTGCCCCTCCATCAATTTGAGTGCTGGAGATACCATTGATTTCGACGTTGGGGGTAACGACTGAACTCTCCTGTCCTAAAGTGGCATCAGGAGTAATCTGGGCGCTGATGTAACTGGGATTAAGTAGATACAGCAGGGAAATACTGCTAGCAAGCAAAAGTGGATAGGTGTATCTGTACATTTACAGACCTGGAAAACTATAGCAGTGATGAAAATAATTTTCTCAGATTTAGGACTTTATACGAAGATAAAGTCCGATGAGATGATGACATTCGTGGTATTTTGCACATAACCAATCAACTCATTCTGGTAGTAAATTCCAATTCCCTGACCATAAGAATCGAGCGAGTAGTCATTAATACTGCCGAAGACTTGGATTTTATCGCCCTCAGCATAGTCAAAGTCGGTAATCGTAGCGTGACCATAATTTTGGTAAAACGCGCCTGAAGTGTCACCTAACACAAAGATGTCTGCACCATCACCACCACTTAGGTAATCGTACTCAAAAATGCTATTGCTGCCACCGCTTCCATTGAGAAAATCATTGCCTTCTCCGCCATTGAGGGAATCATCATCCTCTCCACCAAGCAGTGTATCTGCACCAGAACCTCCACGGAGGGTGTCATAACCCCTCAACCCACTTAAAACATCATTACCTCCCTGACCATTGATAACATCATTAGAATTATTGCTACCAGAAGTCTGATTATCAAGGTCATTGAGAAAAGTGGCTGTATTCTTATTAAAAACTTTACTAATATTCTGGTTGGCTCTAATAACATCAAAGCTATCTTGAATCTCAGTATCTCCATCAAACAGAATATTACCGATATCAAGAGCTGCTCCAGTTTCTGTTGTCAAGTTGTCTAGATTTTCGAGGGCAAAATTCGTGAGGACGACTTCGGTATTTGGGACATTTTCAAAGTTAATTACTAAATCTTGCCCCTGTTGAGTAAGAAGCATATTCTCAGCACTCAACCCAGAGCCTAAAAATTGGAGAGTATCAACCTGATTAATTACTTGTTGAGAAGGGTTAATGCCATTACCCACGCCGCCGAAATCAGAGATTACAATTGTGCCATCACCTGGCCTAATTACAGTTAAACCCTGTTGTTTGATGTCTAGTTGGATGTAGCCTGAACTACCCCATTCCTCAACAGAATAATGATATATTCCATCTACAGCAATATGATAAGTGGCTCCAGCTGTAGCCTCAAAAAAGGCTTCCTCTGTTTCCACTTCTAACAGTTTGTTACCTATTTGTACAGATGATGTGTAATATTCGAGGTTAGCAACTTCTTGCAAATTGGATAAGGAAGAACCTTGATAAACACCTAGAGCAGTATCAAAGGTACTGCCAAAGGTATCAATAGTTACTAAACCAGACTTTGGCGCTGTCCATGACCACCAAACAGATGCTCCCCAGCTTTGCCAGTATGAGCCGTAACCGTGAATTGGCTCACCCAACTCCTGGGAAGCAAGAATATTTGAACCAGTTGTCGTGACATTAGAACCATTCAGTACAATTCGGTTAGCAAAATTATCGTTTGCCGGTGGTGTTAGATCGTTACCATAGTCAGGATGATCGTTGTCAACAATAATTAACGTGGCATTCTTGTAAGTCCCCTCAGCAGAAAGCCCAATATTAATCCCGCCGTCAGCTTCTCCCACGATGTATATTGGTTGAGTAAAGCCCAAGTTCTCAGTAAATATGTATTCTCCTGTGTTTGAGGGATCATGGGGATTGTTTACTAGCTCAAGTTGCAAAATGGGATCATAGTTAAGGATTCCATCATCTGGAAAGGCAATATAAATCTGCTCGCTATTGAGTTGTTGAACTCCATATTGCCATGGAACTTCACTTGTCAAAGACTCTGTCCAAGGTTGCAGTTGGTCATTTTCGTCTAGACCATACACGTCCCAAGCTTGATCTAGGAAAAAGTATTCCTCACCAGCAATACCAATATCATTGTGCCATGCTGGTCTTAATCTCATGTAACCCATGTTTCCTAACTCCCATAAATAATTGAATTGTTTACACTCTGAGAATTAGAGTGATTGACAGTAAGCGAGCAAGCACAAAAAATCTACGTTTGTGAGTTTCTAGACATTACTGGGTATTGATTTGAGCTTTTATGCAAGAAAGTATTTTTTGTAATAATCATTTACATAATTAAGTTAATTTTTATGGTATACGTGCGAATACCAACTCAATGTCAATACTAGTCAAAAACAATTCAGACTTATTCTCTAAGGTGGCAAAATGAGTTCCCAGAAACAACAGTTCACCTGTGTCACTGTTGTAGCTAAAATCATTTGTGGAAGATGCGCCAAACCCAGACTGAAAAATCTGAATCTTATCACCCTCTGACCACTCGAAGTCAGTGATGATATCAATTCCATCAGCAAGATAGTTGAAGTGAAAGATGTCTTCACCAGAACCGCCGACTAAGGTATCATTGCCAACTCCACCAACCAAGGTATCATTGCCATTTTGACCGAAGAGTTGGTCATCACCATTGCCGCCAATGAGAGTGTTATTAAATTCAGTACCTTCCAATAAATCGTTCCCGTCAGTACCCTCAAGATTTTCCATCTCAGTTGCACCTCCTTAGTCAAAGCCTGTTGCTTTTATTGGTTTCTATGTCCAAGCGATCGCACTTATGCAGCTAAGTTACTAAACTTTACGATTTGGTATTTCCTAGCAATATCCTTGAGGCGCTCATCTTTGATGTTAGGAAGATTCCCGACAGTGAGGATGGGTTAAACCAGGACTTTGAGGAGTAACATTTGGTGGTGTTGCCGTCAGTATAATCGTGCCATCAGGAGCAACCATCCAAGCTTGGGCTTGCTCAATTACTGGATATCTTCTTTCTCCTTGCTCATCTGTTTGTACTCGCCTACGCAGCACTACGGGAGTACTATCCTGCTGGGAAGGACGACTTGCCCATTCAACTACCCTGTTAGCATGAGGTAGGGGGTCATCAGCACTAGGAGGTAAGCCACCTTTTCCAGTAACTATCAAGGAACTGCCTCCAGCAATCTTGCCTTCTTCAATAGCGCAGTGATTTTTAGCTACTAATGATTCTGCGTCTACTGGAGTTGAGGGCAATTCAAGTATTCCGGAAGTGGGGTCAACTTCTGGGGTAGTGATAGTTACTGTACCATCAATATTCCTTTCGGAACTAGCATTAATTTCGCTATCGGGGGAGAGAAAGATACCTTGGGTAGTAATGTTGATATTACCTCCTGGACCTTCTACGGCTCTAGCAGTAATGTCACTATCTTCTAGGGCGGCTAAGATATCTGTGTTAATGGTGATATTACCGCCAGTAGCATCTAAAATAGCATTGGTGGTAATATCACTGCCGCGACGCAGTATGATGTCTTGAGCTTTGAGGGTAATATTGCCTTGATTTCCGGCTCTGGTTTCGGCTCTAAGGCTGCCATTATCGAGACGAATAGACTCAGCTTCAACTTTCAAACTACCTGCTAATCCTGAACCGTCAGCACTGACGTTAACTTCTGCCCCATCTGTGACTCTCAAATCAGGAGTGAAAATATTTAAGCTGCCAGCATTTCCGTTACCTTCAGCGCGAGCTAGCACACCGCTTTTAGAACCATCATTGTTGATAATCTCACGGATTGAGGTGATCCTGCCTAGTTGAAGCCGCTCATTGGCGAAAGCAAGCCGCTGATCAAAGTTAGGATCAACACCAGATAAGATAATCTGTTCTGTAGCGTTGACGGTGATATTGCCAGCTGCTCCATCATCAAAGCCACTACTAAGAATCTGGGCACCCCCTATTACCTCGAGTACCTCCACATTGACAAAGATCTCACCACCCATGGTACTACTCTGACTTTCAGCATTTAGTACTGCACTGTTAGATAAACGCAGGGTTGGTGTTGTGACGTAAATATTTCCTCCTGAACCTCCCGCTCCTTCAAAGGTACGACTGAATAAGCCACTGGAGCGGCGAAACTCATCAACTCCAGAGAGTTCGACTACATCTGTAGCATGGATATGGATGTTGCCGGCATTTCCGTTGTGATCATTTCCCTTGCCTGCTATTCCTTCGCCCTCAGTTGAAGTCGTCACAAACCCCCCATCACTGGCAAACAGTGATTGAGTATGGATGGTAATATCACCACCATTGCCAGTATCAGAAAGCTTATCCACCCCGGTTGAGATTGAGCTACTGGTGCCAATAATCTCAATCGCTCCTGTAGTAGTAATCGAGATATTTCCAGCATCGCCTGAACTTTTGGTGACAGCAGAGATAGAGCTGTTCTCCCTCAAAGAGAGCGAGCCGGCGACAATGTTAATATTACCTGCATTACCGGTAGTCTGACCTTTAGAGACATTGCTCTGAATCTTGCCATCATCGGTGATAGTTAAAGCACCATCTACGGTAATATTAATATCTCCCCCATCTCCAGCCCCTCCTGTATTAGCTGTAATGCCATGGGAACCGCTTTTATTAGGACCGATAATTGAGAGTGTTCCAGTGTCAATGTTGATGGTGCCACTGTCACCGGAACCACCGATTTGGGTTCTAATTTGCGGTTGATCTTGCTCTGAAAAGGCTTCGATTAAGAGCACATTGCTGTTGATATTAATGTCACCCCCATGCCCTGAAGATTCCCTGCCCAACTCATTCCTAATTTTGCCGCCTTCAATCAATTTAACTGTCTCACTAGCCTGAATGATGATATCTCCACCATTACCTGTTGCTGTGCTTTGACTTCTTAGTCTGCCTCTGTCTGCGATAGTAAGATTTCTGGCGGTAACTAAAATATTGCCAGCATCGCCCTCTCCTAAGGTTTCATTATTTACTCCTCCTGCCACTGTCACATCTCCAGTGGCGTTAATTGTGATATCTCCCGCTTGGGTAGAAGCATTGCCCTGATTCTCTTTAATACCTGCACTGATGCGGCTGTTTTGATCTGCTATTTTTAGGTTTCCGACATTGAGATTGACTGCGCCTCCAACTCCACCATTTACCTCAATAACAGTACCATTGGCAAGAGAAACATCTGCTCGTGGGGTGTCTTCGGGGAAACTGAAACTGCCATCATCATTGAATTCTACATTGCCTGCTGCCGCTAGTCCTCCAATTTCAATTCTTCCTTCCGGTGCTTTCAAACTTGCATTATTCAAGTTAACCTCACCACCTATGAGTGCCAGGGTTTGACCATTAGGCACCTGGAGTTTACTGGATTGATTAGTAATATTTGCTGGTGTTGCCCCCAATCCTAAACCGATAGGAGCAGTGACTGTCAACAGAGGTGGTGAGTTAGTATCTGTAGCACTGAATTGAGTACCATTAGCAAAGTTAATGCTATTGGCGGTGCTGGCGAAGAAAGAGCCGCCAAGATCAAGTGAGGCATTGGCTCCAAACATAATGCCATTGGGGTTAATTAGAAAGAGGTTGGCAGTACCGTTAGCTTTGAGGATGCCATCAATTTCAGACATCGAACCACCTGTTACCCGAGAGAGGATGTTTTGGATATCTAGAGCATTATTGAAAAAGGCAGTGTTATTGGTTTGTACAGAAAACTGCTCAAAGCTATGGAAGAGATTATCTCCGGCTCTAGTGCCGCCATCAATCTGGATGATGTCGCCGTCAGGTGTAACGACAGAATTGTCTGGGAGAGTGGTATCAGGGACAATTTGCGCCGCAGTTTGCGCCACAGTGGGGTTGGAGGCTAATAAACACAAGAGGGCACTCCCTTGAAGAAACCAGAGTTGAAGAGGAGATAATTGCATAACCAAAAGCAGTTTTACATTTAAGATCTAAGACAAATGTTAATAGAGCGAATATATATCATTACTCCCTCACTCCTGTTGCAACCATCTTCGTTTAAAACCCAATCGTCTACAGGTTGCTTTAAGTTGGTTGGGGTTTCAATCCCCATCTCCCCATCTCCCCCTCTCCCCATCTCCCCCTCTCCCCATCTCCCCCTCTCCCCATCTCCCCCTCTCCC
>JAAHGS010000058.1 GCA_010692645.1 Symploca sp. SIO2E9 | reverse complement strand
CTATTCACCCGGTGTTGTTGACAACTAAATCTTAATTTTAGGAGTCTTGCTCATGGTTTTTTCACTACACCCTACACCCCACACCCCACACCCTGTATCGACTTTAACCTGCTTGTCACCCCGTGAGCTTGATCACATTATGGTGAGTGAGGAATTCATCGCCCAGAATCGCGATCGCATTGGCAAAGTGGTCTATGTTTCAACTTTGAATGATCATCTCATTGATGAAACCCTAAGCTATGAAGAAGTTGAAAAATGGCAATCTGATCATGGGCAGGTTGTTGCTTCCTTTAGACTTGAGGAATAGCTGCCAAAGGCTACAAGTCATAGCTGGAGTGGTTTATGATTGGAACTTATATCGAATAGAATTTTTTCTGTTAATGGTAGAGAAGTACTATTTTCAAGTGCAGTAAGTTTTTCAGCATAGTCATCAAGTGAACGTTCCAAAGATGAGTTAGACATTTTGCACTAGTTAATTAGTTGTCTTTTGCCTTTGGCTCCAATTGGCGCAGAAGCTCAGTATTTTTGCAGTTTAGCGAATTGTTAGAGACTTTAGATCTTGGGATTAGCTGATGCAGGTTTGGGCTTATACTTTTTACCCAACTCTGATAAGTAAAAACAATAATTGCCTAATAATCAGTTTTTAATTTCTAATCAATTATTTGTATCTTAACTTCACATTCGGTCGATTGTTGAGAATATTCTCATTTACTCTGAGAATTGACTTATTTAGTTGACAATGAGAAAATCATCATAGATATATACTTGGTGCTTTGTTTATCAAAAAATACTCTTATCATCTCAAACCCTTGATTTATCGTGTAATTTGAACCAATTACACAGAGCAGTAGATAAATTTTTACTACCTTCGAGAGACTAATTTTTTGTTAAGTAGTGTAAAGGCGAAAATTATGCTCTTGACAAAGATATTATTTTGTTGTAAAGCAACGCTACTGTCTGTCTTTTGGGCAATCGTCGGGTGCCTGGGAACCCGATAAAACTGGATATATGGGATGAAAGTTCCATAGAATCCTCCTTTTTCTAAAAGGGGGAGTGTCAACTAGTTGCTGATGAAGCAGAGAAACAGGGCATTGATGTGAAAGAATTGAAGCAGCGCTGGCTATCAGAGGAGGGGTTTGGGGAAGGAGCAGAAATTACAAACTGATGAGCAGGCAAGAAGATATGCAATTAACGTGGGAGCGCCAGTGCTAGAGGGAATTAGGGTCTATGATGACATGGGGGTATTAAAGCTCCCCCACACCCCCATATTTATATAAAAAGGATCGAGATTCTCACTAATTTTGCGATCGAGGGCTTGAACTTCCTCTGCACTTAAATAGTCTCGATACCCACCTACTTTGCCTTTGCGAACTTTCAAAGTTTCTGGGTCATTAAGGTCTTTTTTTTGCCCGCTAGCAATTTTTCCCTCAAGTTCCATCTTTCTCATATTCTCAAAAGAAGCATAATTGACAGCTTCCTTAATGATTTTATCATTAATTTTTAGTCCTATAAAATTAATGACACGCTTCAGTTCTTGAATAGGATCTCGTTTTAAATTTTCATAAAAAACCAGCAAAAAAGCTTTAGGAACATGCCTATTTTTTAGCCATGTATTATAAAAATCAATACAATCATCTACAAGATGAGTTTGCCAAATAAAATCAGATAAGCTCAGCGTATCTTGTTTATTGCGATCGCTGAAGTATCTTGAAATTATCGCATCTCTAGGATCTCGTACTAAGAGAATAACCTTCTTATTTTCATAACTGCCAAACTGTTCGTATCTTTCATGAATAACTTTAATTGCAGGAAGATGATTATTTAATTCAGAAAAATCATATAACTTGGTAAGTTGTATTTCCTGAATATCATAGGCTAACTGCATAGCTTTACCCATCATTATTCTCAGCCAAGTCCTACCGCAGTTTGGCAGAGATATGAGTAAATATTCAGCAGATTTTCTTTCTTTATAATGTTTGTCTTTGGCAGATTCCAATGGCATTATAATTCGCTTATTTAGATAATTGTGAAGAAGGAGACTCCGAAGCTAGGAGCCATAATCAATAGACATCTCCAATAATTATGCTATAACCCTTATGCTACCGTTCCCAAATCGAGGTTTCTGGAGATGTCTAATTTTTGTTGGGGATTCAACTGGCACCGAGCATTGAGGATGCCGTTGTAGACGGCGGGGATTTAGACACAAAGGGCTTTTCGGGAGTTAGGACTCATTCCCATATTCTTTTCTATTCCCCTCTGACTCCAGTCTCGGAGACTCCTGACTTCCCGCCGAAGCCCCTTAAAAACCTTACTCTTGTCAATAAATTATCAAAACTTAACATAAAATGCTAATTTTTGTAAAGAAATGAAGATAATGCTTTAAATTCTGATAAAAGAATAAACATTAAGGATTATTAAAGTTTATCAATCTAGGAGAAGGTAAGTTGATTTACTCAATGTTACTCGCCGACGTTGCAGCCGCAGTTCCTCCCACCGTTGAATGGAGCCCAACAGTTGGAATTGTAATGATTATCTGCAATGTCCTGGCTATTGCGATCGGCAAATATACTATCCAGAATCCCAGTGTAGGACCAAGTTTGCCCTCACCTGAATTCTTTGGTGGTATGGGTTTGCCTGCATTACTTGCCACCACTAGCTTAGGTCACATCATCGGACTAGGAACTATTTTAGGCTTGGCAAGCTTGAATGTGATCTAGGGAGTAATTTACAAGCTTGTTATAAATAGGCAAGTAATAAGTAATAAGTAATAAGTAATAAGTAAGCTAAATTTATTACTTGTTACTTGAGACTTATTACTTTTCATTCCCTCCCCTAACTGCTAGATTTACTCGGATCAATGTCTTGGGAAAGTAGTAAATTGCCTTGACTCAAGTTCATGAAGATTGATATTACTGCCCATCGTGGCAGCTCAGATGCTGCTCCTGAAAACACTATGAGCGCTATTAATCTGGCGATCCAAGAGCAAGCTGACTATGCAGAAATTGATGTTCAACAGACAAAAGATGGCTCTCTAGTCTTACTCCATGATAGCAATTTAAAAAGAGTTACTGGTATTGAGAGGAATATCTGGGAGCTTTCTGATAATGAAGTAGATAAGCTTGATGTTGGCAACTGGTTTTCATTAAAGTTTGCTGGGGAAAAAGTGCCTTACCTTGAGGAAGTAATCGACGCAGTTAAGGGCAAGATTAAACTCAACATCGAACTGAAGCTTAACGGGCATGAACAGAACCTTGCTGAACATGTAGCAGAGCTTATCTGTCAGAAAGAATTTACAGAGCAATGCCTAATCACCTCTTTTGATTATCACACTCTTGTGCAGGTCAAGAAAATCAATGCACAAGTTGCTACGGGATTAATCTTTGCTAGACCTATAGAAAATCTTGCTAACTTCAAGGTAGATTTTTATTCTGTTGAACAAATGGTGGCAACCATCGACTTTATTAATACAGCTCATGCTATTGGTAGAAATGTTCATGTATGGACTGTTAACAAGATAGCGGAAATGGGAAAATTTATAAGTCGTGGGGTTGATAACATTATTACCAACAGACCGAAAACATTGCACGTTCTCTTGGAGAAGCAATTGGCAAGGTGAGTGTTATAGTTGATGGTTAATGGAATTTCAATTCCATAGCTTGGAAATATTGTTCCATCAACTATCAATTTCAAAAAATCATCCTGGAAGGAGGGTAGGGGCGCACCGCTGTGCGCCCTTATAATTGCTGAATTAATTGATACATAACACATCTTTCAAGTACCTTCAATCTGTCAAAATAGCAATCAATTATGTATTAGGATAAACCGCTCCACTCCCGAAGGATAGGCAATACAAAAGTAATAGGAGCTTGCTCTTCTACAGTTACACGGGTAGTGGTAGTGGTTCCAGTAGATATTTTCAGGTTTGGTGGTCCTTGGGAAGAAGACCAACTATAACCACTAGGGGTAGAGGAGTCGAGCTGCAATTGGCCCCGCACTTCGATCATCGCTTTGCCCTGGGAAATTAAACCTTCGACAACTTCGGCGTTGCCCACCAAACTAGTAGCTCCCTGTTTCGTAACCGGGAAGGCTGAAACAGAAGTGACAGTACCAACAATTCCACCGAACCTTTCACGGCGCACAGTGTCAGGTGTAACTTGAAGCTTCATACCAGGCTTAATCTTCTTGCCAGCGCCAACTGGAAAATAGGCAACCCCCACCATCTGACTAGAGCTATCACCTACTTGGAGCGAACCCAAGCGAGTTCCCTGGTTAAGAACAGAGCCTGAACTAGCAGTCACTTCCAGGATACATCCAGCATGGGGACTTTTAATTTGTCGGTTGTCATCGTATTGCTTTTCAAACTGAGCAATATTGCGCTTGACTTCCTCAATCTGATTTTTCCGGTTGGTAGAAGCTTCCAGGTTTTCTTGAGCCAATCTTTTTTCTTTGGTATCAATTTGCTGTAACTCTGCTTCTAACTGGGAGATAGTGCTGAGATTATCCAGGTATTTCTGTTTTGCTTGAGTTTCTTTAACATCTAGCTCCCTTAATTGGGCTTGATACTCACTGATGCTACTGAGATTGTTCAGGTATTTCTGTCTAACTTCCGTCTCTTGGACATCTAGTTGCCTTAAATCAGCTTCTAAACGGGTAATGCTCTGAAGATTCTGTTTATAATCTTGTTCTGACTGGAGAACTTGATCCGCTGAAAGGGCTCCAGCTTTCAATAGTGAACGGCGCTTCTCCCATCTATCTTGTAAGAGACTCGTCAGGGCATGAGAGTCTTGCAGCTGCTGCTTGAGGCTGGTTCGTTGCTGTTGGATGGACTTTAGAGCTTTATCTCTAAGAGCTGGAGTTAGGTCTTGAGCATCTCTTAGGCGTTGCTGCAAGCTAGTTCGCTGCTGCTTAATTGCCTCTATTCCTTGTTCTTGAAGGACTGGAGTCAGAGCTTGAGCGTTTTGCAGCCTTTGCTGCTTGCTTGTAGCCTCCTGTTGCAGTGCACCAACCTCAAGATCACTGCGTTGATTCTGAAGCTGACTAGCATTGTACTCCTGCTCTTGCAACTGAGCTAGTTTGGCACGCTCGAGCTCTAATTTTTGCTTGATCTTAGAAGGATCAATAGTGGCTAGTACTTCATCTTTCTTGACACAATCTCCTACCAAGGCTTTCACTTCCTTAAGCTGCCCTGCAATTGGGGACTGGAAATCGACAACTCGGCGTGGGCTAATCAATACTCCTTGTGCCGTTACCTTGGCAGGAATTCGACCAAATATACTCCAAATTAGCGCTACCAACGCTAATATCCCTAAAGCACTCAGAGGTAGCCAGTCTTTGCGATTGACTACTTGCATGAGTTGATCAAGCCGCTCTGGGGAAGATAAACGCTCTATTGATTTTTCTCGGAAAATACTGCGCTTTTCGTTAGGTTCCATAGTCTTAAATATGTGGTTGATTTCTCCTAGTTATTAGTCACGAGTATCTTTCGGGAGGGTAATTTATTAAGAGGAAATGTCTTAATCAAGTAATAAGTAATAAGTAATAAGTAATAAGTTAAACTGAATACTCACTTATTATTTAAAACCTATTACTTGAGATTACGCATACAGGGTTGTAGTTGTCTGTAATTGCTTTATCGAAATTAATTTGGGTTAAATACCCCACCGTCTATACGGTGCATAAAATTGGTTGGGGTCAAATCCCCATCCAATTTGTCCCCGCGTCCCCGTGTCACCGTGTCCCCGCGTCTTTAACCTCTCCTGGAGGCGAGAGTTAAACTCTGGGGAAGCTAATTCCTCTAGTGTCAAATAGGTCAAAGCTACTAACATCAGGGGCTGGCTATTAAAGTCTTTTGATTTGCCTGCATAATTAATATCAAAGCGCTCCAGATTTTCAGCAGCCGTTTTTACTAATGCCTGGAGAATTTTAAAAGCCCGCTCAGAAAGTGGTGGCTGACCTCGATAATTTTGCAACCTGCCCCCCTGGCGGTAAACTGGAAAAGACTCTAGCCCCAGAAAATGCAAGAACCAGTCAGCTCGATAACGCCCGATCGCAACCACAATGCCTCTGTAATCAGCAATTAGTTCATCAAGCAAATTGTTGCGCATGGAATTAAATAAGCGGCGCGTCAAGTAGTGGGTGCATTCATGTTCTAGTCGAATTGTCAAGGATAGATGCTGCCACTGATCCTCCGAGAGTCCGAGTTCACTGGCGGCAACGTCACTATAGGGGCCATCACTCAAAATGATCAATCGGTCTTGATAAAGCTCCTTTTGGGGGAGGAGCCGCTGAAATTCAGCTGCCCAGTGACTCTGGAAACAATTAGCTCGATTTTGAGTTTCCCATTGCTGCCGATAGCAGCGGATTCGGTCCCAATTGTTGTAACCGGCAATCATACAGGCTCCCATGGAAGCAGGAACTGGCTTAGGTTCATTGCGCATAGTTAGCGCCTGCACTAGAGAAACAAAGTCTTCCCGATTCCCGGCAAGTAAAACTGGAATAACTCCAGCCAAGCTTTGATGCAGTGTCAACTTTAGTTGCTCCGGTTGCTTCAAAACTAAACCAGTTGCCACAGAAGTATTATCCACGAGAATACCCTTGCGGGTGGCACAGCGATAGGACTCAGTTTGACTAATACCTTCCTGGATGGGAAATTGCAATTGAACCAAGACGCCCTTGAGTACCTCAAATACTCCTACAACTTTTGCTGTTGCCGCGTATTTCTCCCAGGCAGCAACATGGGCTTCAGAGGGCAGTGGAAACTTGACAACTGGCTTTAAACTACTGCCATCAAAGGGATTGTGATTGTAGGCTAGTAATTCCTCTGTTTGTGAGGCACTAGCACCATAGGCAGCAAGTACCCTAGCGCGAAATTCCTGCTGGTTCATCAAACCCTAACGCCTCCAATAATTACCTGTTCTGACTTACCCATAACTTGCTCAACAATCTCTTTGAGAGTCTGGCTGACAATATGCTCCGGGTAGCGCAGGCAAAAGACATCACTGCTACCTAGTTGAACGATCTCTTCCGACAGAGGTAAAATACCAGCCACGGAGGCGTTATAAGTCGTTTCCACCTGTTGCCGCAAGGCCTCAAAATCGAAAGCTGAAAGTGCCTTGTTAACTACCATCAACATCTTGGGTACTTGCAACTTGCGAGCCACATCCACCGTCACAGCAGTGCCTTGAAAGTCTTGGCGGTCTGGACGTAAGATAATAACTAGAACTTGAGAAATTGCGATCGACAGCAAGGTTTCTTCATTAAGACCTGGGTGAGTGTCAATCAAAAGATAATCTAGATTAAGGCAGTGGATAAGTTCCTGAAAACCTTCGTTAAGTTTGCCTACATCATAACCTTCGCGCAGGACTCGGGCAATTTCGCCAGCCCTAAGACTAGAGGGAATTAGATATAGTTTGCCGCCTGCTGCTGCCCTCTTTTGCTGCTGTGCTTTGAATACCTGACTAACATCATAGGCAGCATCCTCAATATTACACTTACCCCAGAGGTAATCATTGAGGGAATGTTCCATCTTCTCCTCATCAAGACCGAAAATCACATGAATCCCTGGTGACTGGATATCAGTATCAACAATGCCTACTCTTTGCCCCTGAGAGGCGATAGTAACGGCGAGGTTAGCAGTCAGGTTTGATTTGCCAGTGCCGCCACGGAATGAGTGAATAGAAACTATCTTAGACATGATTTACCTCCAATGAATAAAAAAGATTTAAGCTTTGAATTCTGCACAGAAATGGGTAAGATTGAATACTTAAATGTTGGCTACAAATAAGCTATTGAGTTATTACTTATTACTTAAAATCAGACTATTTGTAGCATCATTTTTACCATTTCAGATCAGACTGACACTTGACACGTTTATGAGCAGAAATGGTAAAGTTTCAAATAGCATTTACCCATGGAAAGGGGTAGCATAACCTTACCGCCGGAAAGCTCTAAGTCAAACTGCATTGTTTTGTTCCTCCTATGTACTTCCAAAAGTGCCGGCAGACTCTCGGAGCTGCCGTTAGTTTTCTCCCTGTGAGCCCAGACTCTCAATTCCTCTATCCGTCTAGTTGCCAATTCAAAGCTGGCATAGTGCAACGATGAGAGAGAGGGAATTTCGACAGTGGAGGCCTGGTAGCACTGCTCACCTTCGGCATATCCCAGCCTCACTTGAGCAATCTTTGGTTGTCCGCCAGCAGTTATCTTGAAGAAAGTTCGTCCTCCTTCTTGTTGCTCTTCTCGTAGCTCTAAGACTGTACGGGGGGTAAAGGCACCAGTGTGTCCCATGATTAGGGTGGCTCCTAAAGATAAGGCCGCGATACTTAAGGCGCTGGTGCGTGCTACGGGATTTTCCCAAATCAACAAACCATGGAGTAAGAGAGTGGCGAAGAAAAGACAGTATATCCCCGCTAGTAAAAACTTATGGTTGAGAAGCTTGAGTACCACTCCTGGCACAAGTTCACCCTTACGCCGACTGGAAACTAAGAGCAGAATTGGGAAAATACCGCCAACGAGAGAGTTACCAAGTACGCCAGCAAAACCAAGTACGTTAGTAAAAGATTGCTTGCCAGCAAGGAAAAGGCTCTCAGTCAGCACCAAGACTAGCACTAATGGACTAATCGAGAGCAAAAAGCGATACTCTTTGAGCAACAATGCCCAAACTCGCTTTGTCCAGGAGGCTAGCGTGCTAGGCTTTGCAGGTTTCAACTTAGCAAGTCTACTCGTCTGACTCTGGCGTTGCCTAGAGTTATTGCTGGCATTGGCAAGCATTTCCATGTTGCCCTCGTAGGTGAGAGTCATTGACGAACTAACCTTCAGTTGCGCCCTCTCCTGATTAGCCGAGTGCAACTCTAGGGTAAGATAGATGCCGCGTAGGTTTAGACTGGGAAGCTGAACAAGAACTTCCTGGATTTCCCAGCTTTCCTTGAGAGTTATCTCTAAATGATTGATCTTGCCGCCCGACTGAACATCTAGATCAAATTTGGCTTGAGTGCCTTCGAGCCCTAGATAGGTTAAACCAAAGCTAGGACAATTGCTGAAGTTGCGGCGTGGTTGCAAAATCAATCTTCCCTGTTTGGCAGGCATGATCAAGACTGGTTGAGGTCGAGAGGGAAACCATTCACGACCAAGGTTGAACAGTAAACTCGAACTGCGGATCCATGCCATTCCCAAGAGGAAGGTGACTAAGAAAGCTCCCAAGATTTTTACAATGGGACCGATTTGTTGTGCCAGTGGCTCTAAAACTGTACCTGACTCAGTACTGATTACCTGTGGCGCAATCGCCCCATTAACTGCCAATACCCAAATGCAAAATAGGAAGGTCAAAAAAGCAGTTCCTGCAATGCTCCCCCAAATCAGTGATTTAGCGCTGGCATCTCGTGGAAGCACGAGTTTGGCACATTCGCCCACATATACATGCCCGAAGTAGAGCATTAGGGTTACGCCGAAGACTTGACGCAACATTCCAGCTTCAAAAGAATTTCCATTGAGAAAAGGCAAGTTTACATACAAAAGGTTATCTAGTTGCAGATGAGTAAAGGCAAGAAGTGATAAGAATAAAAGCAAACTAATATTGACTCCTGCTAAGATCACCATGACAGTGACCGTAAAATTAAGGGATTTCTGCGACAGCATGTACAACCCAGCAGAGAAAAGCAGTGCCGCCCACACTGGTGCTGGTATAGATGTGAAATTTGCCATGGTTATTGACAAGCCAAGGTAGCAGGCTAGGGCGATTAAAAACACACGGATGCCCACAGCTAGGGAGAGAATAAAGGAACCAGTATTTCCCAAGTAGTTGATAGCTAATTGCTTGATAAAAGCATTGCCGTAACGAAAATCGCCGCTGCGACCAATCGCTTCAGCCATACATGCCATGGTGAGGATGTTGATGAGTCCAAGAGCTACTACCAATGCTAGAGTAGCTAGTGGTCCTACCTGGGCTACAGCAATGGGTAATGCGAGGAAGGCTTGGGGAAGTCCGAGGGATACGGTTATTAAGGAAGCAATCCAGAAGGGTGGCAGAGATTCGAGTTTTTGGGCGATTGCCGCTGCGCCCCAACGTATTTGTTCGGTTAGAGAGAGTCGTGGGGTGAAGGCATTGGAGAGTCCTCTATGGTAAAGCTTTCTGTAGGTCTGTTGCACATCTTTTTGAGCCAAGCCCAGCACTGCATGAATATTAGGCACGGCCTTAGAGGTGAAGTTATACTTCTGACTTAGAGTGTGAAGCAGAGCCGCTTTCAGTCTTGGATTCTCCGGCACTAGGGATTGCCATTGGTAAGCGTAGCGTTCTAAATGCTGGATTGTAGGGCGCAGTGGAGGTGTCTGGCCAAGGGCAAAGGCTTCCAAAAAGGCTAAATCGCGCTCCTCGGCAGCTGAGTCTGTCAGGGAAAATTCTAGCCGAGATTGCGCTGCGATGTGTGCTGTCCGACTCTCAATCAGAAATAGCAGAGTATTGGCTCGTCTGGCAGGAAGTCCAGCTAGTACTTCCTCTCTTGAAATTAGTTTATCAGTTGACATATCTAATTTAGGAATAGGAGTTTAAGAGTTCATAAGTTTAAGAGTTAGGAATTGAAATTTCATTCCTTTGTTGTCATACCAAGTTGTTCTCTAACAGATAAGTCTGTCTCCGGGTGAGCGAAATTTTGGTTGGAATTTTAATTCTCCGCGTCTGGGCGTCTCCGCGTCTGGGCGTCTGGAGCATCTGCTTACTTGTTCCCCCACTCTTGTTTTCGCTCACCCCCTCTCCCCATCCCCCCCTCTCCTTTAAGATGCCCTAGTGCTTGTTCCCTAAGCTGTTGAGCTTTTTGCTGTAACTGCTGGAAGTAGTCTGTGCCAGTAATTTCAGCTACCTGATGAGCTTTTTTGGCTTCGTCAACTTCAATATGCAGAGCTATGACTTGCTGTTTAAGTTTTTGCTCTCGCACCTTTACTTCTTGAGCCATTTGTAGGAAGACACGCACCAGTTGACCAATATCATCTTGAGTGTACGACGCCTTACTCAAGTCTTGAGAAAAGTCACAATTACCTCCAGCTTCATGATCGAAATCACCCTGTTTGAGAGCTTGAGCTGCCTTGGTTAGAGAGTGAATGGGGTTAGCAATACTTCGCGCTAACAACAGGGCGATGAGTGCAGCGATCGCTCCGACTACAATTAGACTGCGGCTATTTTGCCAGATGAGGCGATTTAAGGGAGCGCTAAATAGGGCTTCGGATTTGTTGACTCCCAATACCCAAGGCACTACCTCTAGAGGGGCTAAGCCAACTATCTGGCGCTTGCCCTTAAGCTGAGAGTAATAACTAGAGTGACTTGGCTCACTAGCACCCACCATAACTGCTGCCAACTGAGGCAAATCTAGACTTTCGACTTGAGTGAAGCCATAGCGTTTGTCGGCGGCAATCCGTTTTTGCGTTTCTGGTGACAAGGGTGCCAGACTATGGTACATGAGGGATTTATCAAGATGACTAATGATAACTCCCTGCTGGTCAACTAAGAAGGCGTAGCTCTTGGAGTCACGACTTAGCGCATTAACTATCTTGCCGATATCTTTTTCTTTGATCTTTACTACCGCCACTCCCACAATCTCGCCACTGTCAGAACGCACTGGGTTGGATAAGTAAAGACCAGCTCGTCCAGTGGTTTTACCCATCAGGATACTAGATATATAAGAATGCCCCTCAATTGCCTGTTGGAAGTATTCGCGGAAGCTATAGGTTTGACCAACGAAGGAGGGATCTGTAGAGGCAAGACAGCGCCCCTTTCTATCCATAAGATAAACAGCGTCATAGTCAGGGTTAGAACCGAAGACGTTTTTCAGCACTGATTGTGCAGCAGGGCGGAATGCTTCTTTTGCCTCGGGTTTAGTGGCAGCAAGGAAACTTACCACATTTCTTTCACTACTGACTTGAATTACAACACGCTGGGTGTCAATAATTAGCTGGTCAAGGCGACTAGCAGTACTAGTTGCTAAAAGTTCTAGTTTGCGATATTCGCTACCTTCTGCAGCCTCTAAGCTATGTCGAAGGTTGTAATAGGCATTGAAACTCATCGGCACCAGTGCTGTAGAGAGCAGTGCTACCGAAACTTTAGCGGCGATAGACCAAGCAGGAGGATAAAGTAACCGAGGTAAAGGTTTCATTAGTACTTAGTAATCAATTGCATTTCTTTTCTTGATGTAACCAATAATTTTATTTAAAACTCAAATCAATTAAATGAAATTCAACTCTTTTATTATGTTGATATTCTGAGGTTTGTTGCTATTAGCATACTTCTTTGAAGCTTAACATATAAGTTAATTCATTTTTCTTGAATTATTCTATTATAATTAATTTAACGCCTAAGGTTATATAAAAATGATTGACTTAACTTTTCTGAATCTAGCTGGTGAATTAAGAACTGAAAGTTTTATTTCTGCTCCGATTTTGATGCAGAAAGTCCCAGCCATGGGGAACAATGTTAGCTATTCGATAGCTTTAGTAATTATCTGTGTCATGGTACTAGTCCTGTTGTGGTTGCCAGATATTTTCAAGAACACTTGATCTCCTTAACTATTTAAATCGTTCTACTTTCGGTTCATTGTTCATTACTTATCTCCATGAACAATGAACAAACAACAATTACTCCAACTGTCGAGCAATAAGTCGGGCAAATAAACCCTCTTGTTTGATCAATTCTCCAAAGGAGCCTACCTGTACTACTCGTCCAGCTTCAACAACATAAATGCGGTCAGCATTACGGATGGTACTGAGGCGGTGGGCAATTACAATGCGGGTAGCATTCAACCTTTCTAAACTCTCAGTGACAATTGCTTGAGTCCGATTGTCGAGAGCACTAGTTGCCTCATCCATTAAGATAATTTTGGGTTTATTGACTAAGGAGCGAGCAATTAATAACCGCTGTCTTTGTCCCCCGGAAAGATTGCTTCCTCCTTCACTAACTATGGTGTGCATTCCCATGGGCATTTGCTCAATATCTCCAGATAATCCAGCCCTGCGCGCTGCTTCCCAAGCCTGATTAAGGGTAACTAAAGCACTACCACTGATGTTATCAAAAATTGAGCTTTGTTGTAGGCGACCATTTTGCAGAACTACTCCCAATTGTCGCCGCACACCAGTAACATCTAATCCTGCTAAATCTTGACCGTCGTAATAGACAGTTCCACTACTAGGAATTTCAAACCCTAACAACAGGCGAAATACAGTTGATTTCCCACTCCCTGAGGGACCAACTATCGCCACAAATTCCCCTGGTTTAGCTTGAATACTGACATCATCTAGGATTAGTGGCCCATCTTCCCGGTAGCGGAAAGTAACATGGTCTAAGAGGACTTGACCCGTTAAATTTCCAGGATCTGCCTGATTGGGTTCAGATTCCAACTTTGCCTGGAGAATTGACTTTGCTCGTTCCCACAGAGGCACAATTCCCAAGATATCAGTTAGAGTATTGCTGAGGTCAGTGATACCACCGATAAAGGTGCCAAAAGCTACATTAAAAGCAAGAAAGGTACCTGCCGTTAAGCCACTGGGATTTCCCTGAACTTGGGATAATTGCATAAACAGTATGGCAAACCAAAATAGCAGTACAGAACTGACTAAGGGTAGCGCCTCATTAAAATTAGAAACACCGTCATTAATTTGCTGGATGCTAGCAGAGAGTTGAGTTCGTTGGCTATATTTTTTTGCCCAAGCTGCAAAGGCTCTTTCTTCAGCAGCAGCTACTCGCAGTTTGGCTACTCCATTAATTAGTTGTATAGTAAGACCATATATTTCTCCCTCCAGCTCTTCCTGCTGGCGTTCTTTGCGCACTAAGAGTATACCCGAGGTAAAGGTAACAATTGTTGTCAGCAGAGTTATACCAATTCCCACGAGGGCTAAATGAACACTGTAGGCAAACATTAACCCTAGGTTGAGTAAGGCAAAGACGCCACTTAAGAGGGTACGCTGAGTAGCACCGCTAAGTTGGCTGCGGATGGCACCGACGGCTAAAAGGCGATTTACTAAGTCACCGGAAGTGTACTGGCGAAAAAAGGCTGGAGTTAATTTCAGCAGTCGGTCCCAGACTGCCAGTTGCAAGTTGCTATCAGCAGCATTTTCCACCCGCAGGACGATAATGCCTTGGGAGAGTTGAAAGATTGATTGACCAAAAGCAGCAGCAAATAAGGCTAGTCCCATCTGCCATAGTAGCAGGCGATCGCTATCGGGAATTGCTTGATCAATCAACATTCCGGTTGCTTGGGGAGTAATCATCCCCAAGAGGGTAGCAATCACCCCAATCACGACGACTAGAACGACATCTCGTTCATAGCCCCTAACCCCAAAGTAGAATATCTCTAAGACATTGCGCACAACCAGTGGCAAAGGTCGATAGAACATGTAGGCTTCTGGTTCTAGAGTTTCAGCTACTGCCCTATTTACCAGAGTGCGGGTTCTCTCTACTGGGTCAAATAAAATATATTTTTTGTTGCCTTTGTGCTTATTGGGCAACAAAGCTACTGGGCAGCCTTCTTCTCTGCTATAGGCTAGTAGGGGACCACATTCATGCAGCCACCATTGATCTGCTAGGAGTACTCGACGGGTACGGAATTGGGAGGCGCGGGCAATTTCTTCTAGGGGTTCTTTGAGCTGTTGTGGTTGTGAATCCGAGGCTGGTGGTTTAATTGTAATTTTGCTCGCCCTTGCCACTGCCCCTGCCGCAATTAGCAGTGGTGTTCCTTCTGGTAAGAAAGCTGCCTCTTGGGGCTGCAATACTGAGGTTAATTTGCCTAGGGCTGACTCAGTTAGCTGGCGGTTAAGTTGTTCGGTGGCTTGAAAACGACGAAATTGTGCCTTTTGCTCCTCTTGTGCGAACAAGTTCAAGTAGCAGCAAAAATATTTGTGCAAGCTAACTAAACTAGCAGGCAGTTGTTGGGGATTTTCCCATTGGTTGGTGGAGATGGTCAAGAGTTCTACAGAATTCTCTGCCTCTAACCACATACCTTTGACTAAGGGAAACAGGGGAAAACTATTGTCTAAGCATAAGTCTTTTATCCCCAACCAGCGAGTACTGCCCTGACGCATCTGCACCCAAGCAATCTCACTAGCAGAAGGCTTTAATCTTTGCTGCTTTTCTAAGGATAAGAAAGTTGGGTGTAGACTTTGCGGTGTTAGGTTGATACCAAGTTGATCTTTAACAAATAATTCTCTCTCCCCTTCTTCCCCTTTCCCTCTCTCCCTCTCAGGAACTAGTAAATTGCTTCTTTGATCGCAACTTGGTATGAAAAGAGTTTGAGTTTCCTCCTCAGTGGTGTGCGATCGCAGTTGCAGGTTACTCTGGTCAAAGGCACTTAAAGTATCACCCAAACGGTGCAACCAGCCTTCTAAAAGAGCGGTCGCTTTAGTTTCTCTCCTAACTACTTGCATGGCAAGATTTTGTATTGAGAGTTGCTGTAGTTCTGTCTCTTCTAGGGCTACTGCTAAGATACCCAGTTGCTGGGAGACAGGGACACCAAACAAAGCCTCACCGGGACTTACACTGAACAGATAACGGCGATTTCCTTCTGGCTGTTTTTTATTGACTTTTGTAGCAAATACTGATAGCGAACCGGAAACGATTACCCACACTGTTTGGGGATTATCCAGCAGCAGGGGTTCATTTCCTTGGATGCGGTAGGGTTCTAAAAGTAACTTTGGTTTGAGCATTGTCTGAGTGCTCTATATACTTAATTTACGAAAGAATTTACGAAAGTTTGGATAGGAATTAAGGGCGATTGGTCAGAACAAAGTTTAAGGTAACTCCAAGAAATAAATTATCCAATTTACTTAGAAATATGATCTAAAGAATCTTCTCCCCGAGCCATCCCCCCATCCCCCCATCCCCCCATCCCCCCATCTCCCCATCCCCCCGAGCCATCCCCTCAATGGGATATTTTTTTATTTGGAAGTCCCTAAGTGCTGCCGATTAAATGCATATAGGTTCCTCCCTGTTGTCGCAAGTCTTCGTGAGTACCCCGCTGTACAACTTTGCCACGTTCTAGCACAATAATTTCGTCGCAATCCCGAATCGTACTCAGGCGGTGGGCAACAACGATACAGGAACAGCCGCGCCGTCGCAGGTGGCGGTCTATAATTAGTTCAGTTTCGGCATCAAGGGCACTGGTGGCTTCATCTAAGACCAAGATGGCGGGATTTCTCACTAAAGCGCGGGCAATTTCGAGGCGCTGACGCTGCCCACCACTGAGGTTTGAACCACCTTCGCTGAGTTGGGCATCATATCCTCCTGGAAGAAAGAGGATCGCTTGGTGAATGGCGGCGTCGGTAGTAGCTTTTACAAGGTCAATTTCTGGTATGGTTGGATCCCAGAGAGTAAGATTTTCACGAATGCTGCCAGCAAAGAGGAAGATGTCTTGTTCCACCATTGCTAGGGAGTTGGCGAGGACTGCGCGAGATATCTGGGTTCTAGGAATACCGTCAAAGAGGATTTCTCCTTCCCAGGGTGCGTAAAGTCCACACAGCAGTTTGGCGATGGTAGATTTTCCGGAACCACTACCACCAACAAGGGCTACCCTTTGTCCTGGTTTGACGCTGAGGCTGAAGTCTTCAATTAGAGGAGCTTCGAGGCGACTATAACCAAAGCTAAGATTGTGCAATTCAATGTAGCCTTGCAGTTTAAATGAGTCTGGGTTGAGCAGTGACGAGTAGGAAGCTGGGGCAGATAAGGGAGATTTTCCATTCAAAACAATTCCTTGTCTTCCTGGTTCAGACTGACGGCTGGTTTCAGGATCAACAGGGTTTTGCAGTACGTCATCGAGGCGGTTTAAGTCGGCTTCTAGTTCTTGCAGGGTACTACCGAAGTTGATTAGATTATTAACTGGTCCTAGAAAGCTGCCAGTAAGTGCCTGATATGCTACTAGCATACCAATGGTAAGGTTGCCGTTGATGACTCGGAAGCCGCCGACAAGTAAGATGGAGGCTGTAGCTAGGGCAGTTAATAAGGTTGGCAATACAGATAGAACTTGGGTTTGCAGACTTAATTTTTGCTGGGTATTAAGAGTTTTAGTATAGTAACCAGCAAACTTGGCAAACAAGTCAGACTCTAATCCGGAAGCTTTGACAGTTTCAATCGATTGGATACCGCCGATGGCAACACCAGAGACTTTACCTTGTTCTTGAGCCAGACTGATGTTAGCATCAGTTCGGCTACGAGAGAGGAACTGGAGGGCGAAGAAGTTTAAGGCAGCAAAGATAACGGCAAGGCTAGTTAGTAGCCAGTCGTAGGTAAACATCAGTAGGGCGTAGAACCCCATCATCGTAGTGTCTATAATCGTGGTAGCGAGGCGTCCTGAGAGAACTTCTGCTACCTGGTCATTTAGTTGGTTACGATTGCTAATTTCGCCAGAGAAGCGTTGAGCATAAAATCCCACTGGTAAGCGTAGGATATGCCAGAGAAACTGCCCGGACATGCTAATTGAGAGTTTGATCAATAGTCGCCGTAAGGCTACTAGTTGCATTCGAGCAAGCAGTCCTTGGAGAAGAGCGACAAAAATCATTCCCAATAGTAGGGGGCGCAACCAGTCTTGATAACCTTGAACAAGAATTTGATCGACAAAGACTTGGCTAAATGCTGGTACTGCTAAACGGGGGAGGGTTAGAAGTAAACCCGTTAGGAGGCAGAAGCCGATGGCACGGCGGGAGTTTCGCAGGCGGGAGGTTAAAGCAGAAAACATGTTCCTGGGTTTGCCGCCCTTGTTAAATTCTGAGCCTGGTTCTATAACTAGAACGACGCCAGTATAGCCTTCGTCGAATTCCTGGAGGGAAACTTTTCTCGGACCAGTGGCTGGATCGTTGAGATATACGCAATTTTTGCCGAATCCTTCTACAACTAGAAAGTGGTTAAAGTTCCAAAATACTATATAAGGGGGACAAAGAGTTTGGATACTGGCGAGGGATTTTTTGAGTCCTTTAGCATTTAAACCGTAGTTACGGGCAGCTTTGAGGACGTTAGAGGCTTTAGAGCCATCTCGCGAAACGCCGCATTCCTGCCGTAGCTCGGCTAGGGGTACAAAGCGGCGGTAGTAGCCGAGAATAATTCCTAAGGCAGCAGCACCGCATTCTACTGCCTCCATTTGCAGTAGGGTAGGAGTACGGATGCGACGGGTTATTTTTGCTTGAACCTCTCTAACTGATGTCACCATAACTACATCGGCACTAATGCCTGCTATTTCTGAGTTACTTGGCTAATTACCTTATTGCTTTGAAGCTACCAAGTTTTCCCTGCAGGTCAAAGGTTTTTCTGTATGTAGTACAGTATTTTGAGCAACTGTTGCGGGTTGATTCTTAGCGGGTGAACGAAATTTTGCGTGGGATTTGAATTCTCCGCGTCTGGAGCCTCTCCGCGTCTGGAGCGTCTGCTTACTCCTTGCCCCACACCTTTTTTCGCTCACCCGTTTATGATCTGGTGTAAAAACTATTCCCTAAGATTAAATAAAGGCAAGGAACGAAAGATAGAGCCAGAAGAGTCGCTCCACCTACACCACCTGCGATCGAAATAGCTAGAGGGGGCCAAAAATCACCCCCATCTAACCATAAAGGAATAAAACCGGCAATTGTCGTGAAACTGGTGGTTAAGATATGGCGGGTGGAAGCAACAATTGTTTCTCTTATCGATTTCAGGTCTTTTTTCCTAACGGAAGGATTAGAATGCAACCCAGCCAGAACAACAATAGAGTCATTGATCGCTACCCCAATTAAACCGACAATACCGAGTATTGCCATAAAGCCTAAAGGATAATCAAACAGATACAAAGAAAATAAGCCCAAACCGATTGCACAAACACCAACTAGAGCAATGATTACAGCATATCTAAATGAGCCAAAGGAAAGGACTAGAGTAGCTGTCATCAGCACTAAAATTACTCCTAATAAAGATATTAAGTTACCCACAGCTTTGTCCCGTTCTGCTTCTTCTCCACCAAACTCCAAAGAATAGCCTGATGGTAAATTTTGCCAACTACTATTTTCTAGATTTTGTTTAAATTCAGAGAGAACTGTTGAGGGTAAAACTCCAGTAGCAATAAAGCCTTGAATGGAGTTCATTCTTTGACCATTACGCCGATTAATACTAGCTATTTGGGGAACTAATTTAATGTCCCCTAAAGCATCAAGGGGTATAGGGTTGGGATTTGCTTGATTGGAGAAAATCTTGAAAGAAGCAATTCTTTCTAAATTACTGCGTTCCTTTTGTGCTAGTCTCGTCCTTACTTGTAGTTCTTCTCTACTTTCTAGAACTGAGCCACCGAGAGAACCTTCTAAACCTTGATTAAGTTGACGCGCAATCGCACTTTTATCGAGATGGGCGAGACGAACTTTTTCTTCTTCTAAAGATAAGGCTACTTGAGGTAGGGTGTCGCTGAGATCTGCTTTAGTATGGATAACATTGTTGACTTGAGCGAGTTCTGCTCTAGCTTGATTGCCTAAATCCCTGAGAACATCTAAATCTGGTCCATAAATTCTCAGTTCGATAGGTGCATCAATCGGTTCCCCTTGTTGCAGTTCCTTGACTAAAATCATAGCTGAAGGAAAACCATCATCTAGTTCTTGTTGCAAATCATTAATCAACTGGCGCTTGTCGGAATTAGATTGGAGTGTTACGATCCCTTGAGCATAATTGGGAGAATTTATACGATTTTGCTGAAGATTATAGTAAATTTTCGGGGCATTCCTACCTACAAACCAATCTACTTCCTTAATTTCTGGATGTTGAATCATGATTTCTCTGGCTTGGAGTGCAGTATTTTGAGTTTCTTCGATAGATGCAACAGATTGTAGTTCAATTTCAATACTAAATTGATTGCGTTCTGCTGGGGGGAAAAACTGTTCTTTGAGGGAGGAAGCTGCAAAAAAGCCATTTAAAGGTATAGCTAGTGCTAAGATTATGCCGATAATTGGTAATTTTAAAATTACGTCTAAAACTAGACGATATTTATTGGTTAAAGAGGGATGATGAATTCCTTTACTAAACCAAATTTTTAACTGTCCCTTCAGAGTTTTTGGAAAATTATTTTGAACTGCTTGACTGTTGCCTGAAAAGTCTTGTTTTTTATCTTGATATAGCCAAGCAGCTAAAGCTGGTACAATGGTTAAAGCTAAAAATAGGGAGCTAAATAAAGCCAGAATTACGCTAATCCCAATACTACTAACAAATTCCCCTGTACTTCCAGGCAAAAGTACAATAGGCATGAAAGTTAAAGTAGTAGTCAGAGTAGATGCCAACAGAGGAATAGTTAAACTTTGCAGGGTTTCTTTAATCGCCTTGGCTGGTTTTAATCCTGCTTCCATTTGTTTGTGAAGCTCATCTACTACCACAATGGCATTGTCAATTAGTAAGCCTAGAGCAATTACTAAGCCTGTTACAGATATTTGGTGGAGGGGAATGCCCAATTCCTTCATACCACCTAAAACCATCATTACCGATAAAGGTAAAGCAGAACCAACCACTAAAGCTGATTTCCAACCCATCAATAGAAAAGTGGTAATGAAAACGCAAATGGCACCCAAGATAAGATTTTTCAATAAGCCATTGAGACGATTATGAACATAGCGGTTTTGTTCAAAGATAGTTTGAACATCAATGCCTTCTGGTAGTTTTTGTTTTAATTCTTCCAGGTTTTGAAGAACATTTTTAGTCCAGTGATCAATCCTTTGACTCGACTCCATTAGTACTGCTATACTCACAGCAGGATTACCATTAACCATGGCTAGTTCTGAAGCCGGTTGTTTAATTCCTTTTTTGACTACTGCAATATCCCCAAGTAAACTAAATTGTCCCGAATCATTGCCTAATTGAATGGGGATTCGGCGAATGCGCTCTAAAGAATCTAATTCTTGGTCAATTTGGATAATTAACTGATTAGAATTACTACGAAACTGACCAGCAGAAACTTTGGCATCACTCATTTTAATTTGTTGAGCAATATCTCCTGCTGTCAAACCTAAAGCTGCTAAAGCAGATGATTGTATATCAACAATAATTTCTTCTTCTGGTACGCCAAATAATTCTACTTTTTCTGTCCCCGATAAAACTCGCAGTCGGTCTTCTAATTCTTTAGCTTGACGAGTTAGTACTGCGTAATTAACGGGAGAATCTAGGTTCCAAGTTAGGGACAAAATTAAGGTCGAAGCCCTAGTAATCCAATCTTCATATTCTGGCTCTAAGACACCCGATGGCAAGAAAGGAGTGACATCAGAAACTTTATCTCGTACTTTTGACCAGACTTTATCTACATCCTTGACATTATCTTTGACTTCGATAACTACAGTTGAATTACCAGCACGAGAGATAGATTTAACCGTTTCTATATCTTCAATTTCAAATAATTCTTGTTCAATTTTTTCTGTAACTAAGGATTCAACTCGATAGGCATTAGTCCCTGGAAACCTAGTTGTAATATAGGCTGCTGGCTGAGATAATTCGGGGTCTTCCATACGGGGAAGAATCCAAAAAGAAGATAATCCCCAGACAATGATGAGACCAATAGTCAGGATAGATAATCTTCGATTGCGATAAAATACAGTCCACATTGTTACACCATTGCTTAAAATTACTTACAGAAACAATAGTTTCTCTTAATGCCCCTTACTTGCTTGTCTTACTCTGCCGTACTAATTGCCCTGGAACAAAACGGTGATTGCCTTTGGAAATCACTAAATCATTTGGCTGCAAAGTGCCTCGCACTAACATTTTGTCGCCTTGAACATACAATACTTCTACATCTTCTTGTTTAACTGCGAATCGTTTATTTTGATCAGAAGCATTAGATTGCCCTGGTGTTTCTACTAAGACGTAACAAGACCATAAACCCCGTACACTTTTGACTAGAGATGTAACTGGTAGCCAGTAGCCAGATTCTCTGATTGTTTCTGTTAATTCCAGCCTTGCTATCTGTCCTACAGCTACTTGAGCTTGGGGATTAGTTTGTAGTTTTAAAACTACTGTCGTGGTGCGAGTAGATGAATCTACTTCGGGCAAAATTGATTCAACTTTGGCTCGATAAGTTTTATCGGCAATGGTTAATTTTTGGTGGCTACCCTGATGCAAACGATAAGCCGTAGCAGTAGGTAAGCCGATGCGCACTTCTAAATTTTCCATCTCTACCAGTCTTAAAATTGATTCTCCAGGAGAAATTACACTACCTTCATCAACTCTACGGACTGAGATGCGACTATTAAAGGGAGCTTTTAAGATACTCTTGGCGATATTGAGATTAACATCAGCAATTCTGGTATCTAATTCTTTAATTAAAGCTCTTTGACCTACGATACGTTCAACTCTTGTTCCAGATAATAATTCATCTAGTTTATTTTTTGCTTCTTCTAGACGAGCTTTGAGAACATTAAATTCATTACTGATTTCATCTAATTGTTCACGGGAAATTGCACCCTCTTCATATAATTTTTGTCGTCGAATATTTTTAGTACGAGCTAATTCTAGTTGTTCTGCTAAGTCTTTAACTGCAGCATGAGCAGCACCAATAGTTTGAGAACGAGGTCCTGCTTCCATTTCTTGGAGTTTAGCTACTTCTCCTTCTCTTTGAAATGTTAGTTGTCGCAAAGTATTTTGCAGATTTCCCGTGTCTAAGTATGCTAAAGCTTGATTTTTTTTGACAAAATCTCCCTCTTCCGCCAGAATCTGGGTTAGCTTACCCCTGCGTTCAAATCCTAGCTCAGTTGTGCGACCTGCTGTGACTTCTCCTGTGTAAACTCGCGAGACTTGATAGGAACTTACAGGTTTAATTGCAATTGTTTCTACAGGTAGAATTCTCGCTGATGTTTCAGTTTTATTTTCACTAGCTATACTGATGGGATGATTAGTAATTAACCCTCGATTCCAATAAAGGATATTACCAATCAAGAGAGTCATAATAATTAGTACAGGCTTTTTCGTCAGCAAATTTGGCATTTTATTTACTGCCAAAGCGATAGGTACTAAGCTGGTTTGACTAGGAATTTTTGCTGGTTGGTTTTCGGTCTTGCTTAGTTCATTCATCGCTGACCTTTAATTTTTGATTAGTTGCGTAACTCACGTTAATTGATTTTTGTTAATTGCTTTGACTGAGCTACTTGGTTATTTTGTTGCCAATCTATCTGAATTAGATTTGCTACAGTTTTAGCAGATAAAAGTGATGCTCCTGCATGGTCACCAGGAGGATATACTGAATTACCTATGTAGTAAATATCCGTTTCAGGATCGTAATTATCTGGTTTTTTGAAGTCATGAGTCATTACCACAGGGGTTACTCGACTAGATAATCCTTGATGTATTTGGCTAAATTCTTCAGGAGAAATAAATTTTTTGTATTTTAGAGCTTGATTTAATCCAGGTACAAGGCTTTCTAGTTTCGTAAAAATATAATTTTCGACTTCTTCAACCACTTCTGCTGTTGGTCGATCCATATCACGGGGTAAATAGAAGTAAATATTCATGGTGTAGTGATCTGATTTTTCTGGCAAATCGCTTTTAAAGATATGAAAACCAAATTCTGATACTAATTCTCCTGCATCTAATTTTTCATACCAATCCGAAATTCCTGGAGGGTAATAAATTATGGTGTGAATATCTTCAGGAAAAGGTAAATCTTTAGCGACAGCAATACAAAATTTACTTAGCTTCATGCCTGGTTTATATCCTGGGGGATATTTATCTAAGCGAGGCTGAGAAGAAATAACATAAGGGCTATAAAATTCACCTTGATTAGTGATTACTTTATGAGATTTTTCTACTTGTTTAATCTGACGACATTCTGTATTAAGAACCAAGCTTCCCCCTCTGTTGGTAAAAGTTTTTACCAAAGTATCGACTAAAACTTGAGGTCCCCCATCAGGAGTACGAGGATCTAGGTAACCATAACCATAAAATGAGTCATAGTTGATAGCTTCCAGCAAAAAGTATTGGGGTGGTAAACCCATCATGTAAGAGGGTAATTTTAGTAGATCTTTTAGGGTTTTGTCTTGTGTTAATTTATCAACTATTGCACCTAGATAATAATCTTCAACTTGTTTTGGCTTGTTATTTTTTAACTTCAAGATAAACTTGGAGAAAGCGATAGGATGGGAAAGAAATTCAAAGATTGTTTTGCGGTCAAAAGGACTAAAATAGTCTTCGTTATTGTAGTGTATTCTAGTTTTTTTAGATTTAAAAGTAACAGGAATGTTTAACTCCTCAATATCCTTTTCCATTCCCCGACCAAAATCATTGCAGGCGATGACGAATTCGTAATCATCAATGATTTTTGTGCCACAAAGACCACCAGGGATATCTCTGCGATCAAGTAATAGAACATTTAAACCAATTTGTTGTAGTCTAAGGCTGGTAAATAAACCAGCTAAACCACAACCGATAATGATCGCGTCGTATGTTGGGGCTAGTTCTTGCATGATTATTAAGTTAATAAATTGCTTAATTATCAGAATTTAGAAAAGTTATCAATGATATAGTCCGAAGTTCTTAAAGCCAAGGCATGAATGGTAAGAGTAGGACCGAGAGAACTACCACTGGGAAAGAGAGAACTACCAGCCACAAAGAGGTTATCAAGGGAGTGAGCTTTACCAAAAGAATCTGTCATGGAAGTTTTAGGATCGTCTCCCATCCGCATTCCTCCCATGGGATGAGTTTCAAAGGAGTCTTCGCGAATGTAAGTTTCCACTGCACCAGCAGCAATGAAGACCTGACGCATCTTTTCTACTGCTTTTTTGGTGAGGAGGCGATCGTTGTCGGTTAGCTGATAATTAATTTTGCCCACAGGAACACCAAAAACGTCTAATTTGTCAGGAATGACAGTAATTCGATTGTCTACAGTAGGCATCCCTTCGCAAAAAGCAATCATTGCCAAAGACTTAGGAAACTTATACATAGCATCCTTGAGGCTTTGTCCATAGAGTTTGTGGAAAGCATCAACTGCCACAACTCCAGCCCCAGAACCGTTGAGAGAAACAAAGGTAAATCCACCAATATATTGATCAGTATCTCTAGTTTCGGCAAAATCAAGACTGACAATATTACCCATGTTGTAACCAGCGACAACTGAGGTGTCTTGTTTGGTGACACCTATGCCAAAGATAGTGGGATGAGCGAAGAAATAACGACCTAGTTGATCGTATTGATTACCCAAACCGTTAAGATGATTTCTGTCAGCAGAATTGAAAAATAAGCGCACAGTTTCCATCGGGTTATTACAAACCACCACAACTTTGGCTGTTGCTTGGTGAGTTTGCTGGTTTTTTTTGTCGATATAAACTACCCCTTTGGCTTTTTTGCCATTGCCTGAAGTGAGAATTTTGACAACGACAGATTCGGTTTTTAGTTCAAAGTTACCTGAATTCAAAGCAGCAGGTAACATTACCTTATCTGCTTGGTATTTCGCGTCTATTCTACAGCCAGATCTGCAATAACCACAGTTAAGGCATACTTCCCGTTCTTGATAAGGCTGAGAGTTGATGGCAGCAGGACCGGCAGACGAACGAATCCCTAATTTAGACATGCCCTTCTCCAACATTTTGGAACTAGGGTAGTAGCAATGAGCAGGATTGGGATATTCTGGTCGGTTGGGGTCATCCCAGGGAGAAATTGTACAGGCAACCCCCATATGTTTTTCTGAGGTTGTGTAGTAAGACTCTAAATCTTGGTAAGTTAAAGGCCAATCTGCTAAAGATAGTCCTGGGCGATAACCATATTTGCTTTTTAACTGGAAGTCTCGTTCAAAGTAACGAAAAGCCATGGCTGTCCATACCAAAGTCCCGCCACCAACGTTAGCTCCTAAGTTGGGTATGCCTAGAAAGCCATCTCCTTCCACAGTGTAGTTAAAGTTTTTCCAAGATAAATTTAAGACACCAGCTTCATTTTCTACAAAGTTGTTGTGATGATCTTTTAAATGGCTACCGAATTCGATACCTAGAATTTTTAATCCTGCTTGACTTAACTTGTTAGCTAGAGTCGAACCAGCCTCCCCTACACCAACAAGAATGACATCATAATTTTGAGTACTCAATGTTTATCCCTCTCTCTTTTAACTACCACGGAGAATACGTTTTGCTAACCAAGGGGCAAAGCGATTAATCCAAACCAATAATTTGACTTTACCTACATTGATTTCGTAATTATTCTTACTTAATGCGTTTAAGATTTGATCAGCTACTTGTTTGGGACTAATTTTCCCTTTCCCTCTACCTCTAGTCATGTCTGTGTCTACTAGGGGCAAAATCGCTTCAAACACGGCTACATTGGGAGCATTATTTTCCATCTGATAGCGCAGAGACTGGCTAAAGATATGTACTGCTGCTTTAGTTGCACAATAGATAGGTGCGCTACTCTTTGGAGTTAAAGCTAAACCAGAAGAAACATTGACAATTGCACTTTCAGTTTGTTTCCGTAATAAAGGCAAACAGAGAGTAGTTAACTTAACCATGGAATTAAAATTAACTTGGGTTTCCCAATCAATATCTCTGAAAGCTTGTTCTGGCTTTACTTCCGTGAATTGATAGTTCAATTGCACACCCGCATTATTTACTAGCAGAGATAAGTCGGAAAAGTTAGTATTAATTACATTTACTAAATTCCTAATATCATCATCTTTGGCGAGATCGCACTGAATAGTCTCTATTTCCCTCATTTCTGCCTTAGCGTAATCTAGTTTTTCTAGACTCCTACTGCAGATAATGACTCGATTATTTTTTTGATAAAATTCTCGTGCGAGTGCCAATCCTACACCAGCACTACCACCAGTTACTAAGACTGTACGACCAGATAATTTCATTTAGGTATTTGTTCCTTCTCAATATTTGGATTAACTTTGAAACCAGGATAAAAGGCGATAGCCAGTGGTGTAGCCTACTCCTAACTACGAACTCACGAACAACTTACATTAAGAATACCTCCTTGATCGATAGTTGGTCCAGGTAATCCGACTGGCTTATAGCCTATGGGTAAACTGTAAAATCTCAGTACAGTCATAGTTCTCAGTTGTGTCCAAAAAGGTGATAATTGACGATCAGTAGCAAGCCAATTCACTATTTGTTTTTGTTTTGTTTCTGATAGTTGATTATATGGTTTACCGAATAACTTCATCGCCCGCAGATCGATAAAGCCTAAAACTTGCTGAGTTTTCTGAATTGCTTCTGTTCCTTGAAACTGTAGAATTTGAACGATGTATTCTGCTATACCAGCTTCTTTTGCTCCTGGATTTTCGTCCGTGGGAATCATGATACTGGTAAGACTTCTAATAATATTGATCTGTTCTGGATTTAGTGCAGAGCTGATAGTTGCAGCAACACTTTTATCTATTACTTCAGTAGCAGAACTGCTCAATAACTTGACTTCTCGACCTATGATTGATAGACCTAATGCTAACTGGCTAGCTTTCCAGATAAAGTCTCGACGTTTTAATTTATATTTGAGCATAATTGATTTTTGTAAATTGTGTAATCTTCCCAAACTATAATTTGTCTAACAATGCCCTCTTGGGAATTACTTTCTGAAAAAAGTAGTTACTCACAGGATTTATTTTGTCCAGATTTGTTTTTGAAAAGTGCCATAATATTTTCATTTTTAAATTGATTTTGTTCTTGATAAAGAAAGTTTTTTATGTCTGCATAAGATTGTAATTTAGGATGTTGAACGAAATAATCAGAAAAATTAGGTTGAACAATTTGAGTCATTAAAGACCTGGCTAAGGTATAAGTCAGAATATTGCTATTAACGTGTTTAACAAAGTAAATTAAAGGGACAATTTCAGCACCAATTAATTTTTTTGGCACATAATTAGTAATGCCAAAAGCCATCCTTTTTTTCTGGTGTTTAATTGCTTGTTGAACAGAAAGGACGGATGCTGCGCGATATAGGTTAGATTTGCGGTAGTGTTTAAAATCATAATTAACACCCCAGTCTAACACGAAATATTCATCCCGATTAAAGAGATTCAATAAGAAACCGACTAATTCCCCTTCATACCAGAAAGTAATAGCTTCGCTTTTGCCTTTGAGTAGACTACTACAAGCAGTAAAAAACTTTTCATCAAGTATTTCACGACTGTAATCCCCAGAACTTTGATAAACATTATTCCAGAGTTTTGCAAAATCACTAGTTAAATGTTCGTAATCAGTAATAATTTTACACTCAATGTCAAATTTTTCTGTAAACAAAAGACTATTTTTAAGTTTGAGGCGGTCTTTACTTTTAAAGCTATCGATAAATTCTTGTAGGTCATTCCATTTTACGTCTAAAATTGCGTTAGCAAAGCCAAAAGTAGGTATATAGCCTCTGGGGGCAAGGACGCTTTTATAAATTTCATAGGCTTCTAGAGGAATATCACGAAAGAAAAGAAAATCAACTTTGTCTTCTTGGCAGATTTGTTCGAGTTCATCAGCTACTGTTTTAATCACAGTTTGTTTGCTGTAAGGATCGGCAATTTCTAGAGCTTCTCCCAAGGTAGTAAAAAAGCCACATTCTAACATATTGAAGGTCATAAATCCAGGAAAAAGTTTTTTAATTAACCTAACAATTGTTTTCATGGAAGAAGACATGCCAGTTTCAAATGTGGCAAAATCTGTTGGCACGATATAGGCATTAGCACGACCCACAGTTTCTCTATTTAGCCCTAATATTTTCAGATAAAAGTGTTTGAGATTATTCAATCTTGGATTTTCAACCATTAAAAGTAAATCATAATCCAGCAAAGGTTGTGAAGCAGAAGGAATATCCCACTGTTGGGGAGTTAATTCAGTCAGAGAATTACAACGTAAAGTTTGCAATTGAGCGTAGCTGTTCATAGTAATAGTCCTTTGCTTAAATGCGATTGATGTTGATTAGGGAGAATTAATGATTAAAGGTTGTGATACCTTCAAAACCAAGATGATCGCGAAAGTATAAAAGTTTATATCTCCTTTTTCAACTTCGTCTTGAAGAGTATTTTTTGCTTACTGAGAAGCGAGAATTTTACGCAATTCTTCCGCTACTGTTTTCACAGTGAAACGAATTTGCTCTTCGGTATGGGTGCAATTGAGGAAAAAGCGTAAACGAGCAGCATTTTCTGGTGCAGCAGGATAAACCATAGGCATGACATTGATACCGCGATTGACCAAAGCTTGAGAAAGTCGAACGCAAGGTAAAGATTTACCGACAATAATCGGAATGATAGGTGTATCTTTACTCTCGCCAGTATTTAAATCTTCTTGTCTAGCTAACTCTAAAAATAGTTTTGCTGTTTGATGCAAACGAGTAACCCTTTCAGGTTCGGCTTTGAGTAAACGAATGGAAGCTAAGGCGGAAGCAGTGTTTGGTGGGGAGATACCCACGCTATATACAAATCCAGGTGCTGTATATTTGAGATACTTAATTAATTCTTGACAACCTGCAATATAGCCACCACAACTAGCGAAAGATTTACTGAGAGTACCCATCCATAAATCTACATCTGTCCTGTTAATCTCGAAATATTCTCCAATACCTTTACCAGTCTTACCTATTGTGCCAATGGAATGAGCTTCATCAACCATTAATAAGGCATAATGTCGCTTTTTCACCTCGATAAATTTAGACAAATCGGGAATGTCGCCATCCATGCTGTAAGCACCTTCTAGGACAATAACTACTCTTTTGTACTTATGTCGTTCGTCTTGCAGAATTCTATCTAAAGCCTGCCAATTGTTATGGGGAAAGACTAGACAAGTAGCACCAGAAAGTACTGCACCTTGGTAAGCACTGTCATGAATCAGAGAGTCATGGATAATCAAGTCCTCTGCTTTAAATAAGTGACCAATAGTGGTAACATTAGTCGAGTGACCGCCAACATAAACAATAGAGTCTTCAACTCCCAATAGACCGGCAATTTCTCGTTCTAATTCTTGATGTAAAGGAATTTCACCTGAAACCAAACGGCTTGCAGATACGGAGCTACCATAGCATTCGGTTGCTTCTTGGACTGCTTTTGTCACATTGGGATCACCAGACATCCCAATGTAATTATAGCTGGAGAAGTTAATTAGATTTTGACCATCAATCAGAGTTTTATCATTATTTATTCCTTGGTGTGCTTTGAAGTAGGGATTACATTCTCCGTTGGCTTGAAACTCACTAAGCATTTTTTTTAAGTCAGAATACTCAGGAAAAAGTTTGAAGGTATAGTATTCGGCAGGAATTGTCCTAGTTGTTGTAGTATCAGTATTTTTTTGTTCTAGTAATTTGGCTAAAAGAGCGCGTTTTTCTTCAGCGGATAAATTAGATATTTTTTGGAAGTGACTAGTCATTGATACTCTCCTGTTACCTATTAAGAAACCATGGAATTTAAAAGCTTTTCTACTTCTTCATCGCTGAGTTGCTCAAGATTTTGTAAAAGCTCAGCAGAATCATCTGTAATTTTGGTTGGATTTTCAACCAGAGATTCTGCTATATTTACATCTCCTAAAAGTTGCTTGATCTGAGTGACTAAATCTACTACTGTTACTCCTTGGATAAAGGAAACCATGGGAATATCTACTTCTAAATTACTACTCAGGCGATTTTTCAATTCGGCACTCATCAAAGAATCAAGTCCCATAGAATCTAAAGGCTGATTTACTTGAAGTTGGGAACGGTCTAAACCAAGAACTTTTAGTACAATATCAGCGATATAATCGAGCAAAATTCGATCATAATTATCAACAGTAGCTGCTTGTAATTGCCCCAAAATTTGTTTCTCTTGAGCAGCACCTTGCTTTTTAGGGGTAGCTTGAACAATTTTGTAAATTAATTGAGAGAAAAAGGGGGTTTGAGTCCCTGGAGGGAATTTTTGAGCAAATTTAGACCAATTAACAGGTAATATGCCTAAACAAGCTTGATTGGACTGGAGTAACTCTTGGAATACTTGTAATCCCTGCTGGGGAGTAATTGGAGTCAATCCCTGTTGCTGGAGACGGGCTTGATGCTGTTTCCCCAATCTAGTTGCCATGCCAGTTTCTGCCCAAGGACCCCAGTTAAGGCTGATTCCAGGTAAGCCTAAACTTTGGCGGTAATGGGCTAAACCATTGAGGAAAGCATTAGCTGCGGCATAATTGCCCTGCCCCAGTGAACCCACTAAAGCTGCAGCAGAAGAGAAACAGACAAAGAAGTCTAGGGGGAGTTGGGCTGAGAGAGTATGTAAATTCCAAGAGCCTGCTACTTTGGGAGAGAGGACTTTAGTAAAGCGTTGCCAAGAAAGTTGAGTTAACATCGCGTCATCAAGAACACCGGCAGCATGAATAATTCCCCGCAGGGGTGGTAAAGTAGATTGAATTTGCTGGAAAACTTGCTCTAATTGTGAGTAATCAGCCACATCAGCTTGGAGCACAGTAATCTTGGCAGCTTTGGCTTCTAATTGTGCTAAGGAAGACTCCAGAGCACAATTAGGTTGACGACGAGAGAGTAAAACCAGATGTTTTGCTCCTTGTTGAACTAAAGATTTAGCCAGCAACATTCCCAGAGAACCTAAGCCACCAGTAATTAGATAAGTACTATTGCTATCCACCGTAATGGCAGAAGTAGATTTAGAGGAAGAAGAGGAAACCAAACGAGCTACTAAACGAGAACCATTACGATAAGCAATCTTATCTTCAACTCCTGGATTCAATAATTCTTGTAGTATAGTTTCTGTTTCATCTACTTCCCTTTCTAGAGAAAAATCTAGAGTAGAACATTGCAGTTGAGGATGCTCTAGAGCAATTACAGGAGCGAGTCCTGATAAAGTACTATGCTGTAATTGAATGGGGGTAGACACTGTTTCAATTGCTTGAGTTCCTCTTGTTACTAGCCAGAGACGAAATTCTTCAACAATAGCAGTTTGATTAAGAGCTTGAACTAGATGCAGAGTACTACCACAACTTAAGATTTGTGCTTTTTCTAAAGACTCAAGATTGCTGATTGCTTCTGTCTCAGAGTCTAAACTCCAAAGATGAACAACACCCTGCAACGGTAATTTATGCCCTTGAATTTCCTGGAGTAATTGCCTGAAGTCTTCAGGTTGGGCAGGATTGATTATATAGCTCTGAGAGTCTAATTTCTGGTAAGATTCGCCAGGCATGACTGTAAGAGTTTGATAACCTTTATTCTGGAAACTTTGGGCTAGTTTGAGACCTAATCCTGACCTATCGGCAAAAATCAGCCAATTTCCAGCTTGTTCACTTAATAAAGCCTTTTTTCCTGCTGTGAGCGCCTGGGGTTGCCAATTTACTTGATATAACCAGTTACTTAAATCTGGCTGTAAGCTTTGTTGTAAAACTTGCCGATCAATTTTTTTGCCTTGAAAACCTGTAATTTTAGCAATTAGTTGGTTTTGATGGTCAAAAAGTTCTATGTCTGCAATAATTTCTTTTGTCTTCTCTTTTGAATTAGCTCGCTGACGAGCATAGCACCATAATTGAGAACTGGTAGGTGGTTCAAAGAATTGGAATTGCTCAATACTAAAGGGAATAACTGTTTCTTCTAGATCATGAGCTAGCATTGCTACCAACATTTGGAAACAAGAGTCAATCAGAGTGGGGTGAATTTGATAACTAGAAATATCAGTTAAACTCTGAGGAGTTTGCATTTGACATAATAATTCTCCTTCTCCTTTCCAGACTGATTGAATCCAGCGGAAGGTAGAACCTAAATGAATTTCCCGTTGGGATAAATTAGTGTATAACTGTTTACCAGTAATTAATTGTCCACATCGGGATTTCACTTCAGCGATCGCAATTTGGCTTAACTCAGAATCAGAAGCTTTACTGTGGCTAACTATTCTGCCTGTTCCATGAACTTTCCAAGAACTATTGGACTGAGTTGAATTATTATCTAAACTGATTAGCTGGAAATCCCCCTGATTTTGATTCTCATCTGGAATAATTCCTAATTGGACAAGAGAACCCTCTGATTCGGAAATTACTAGAATTTTAGGAAAAAGAACTTGTTCTAAACTACATCTGGGATTGTTAAAGGTTAGTGCCGCTGCACCTAACAGTAGAGATAGGTGAAATGCTCCTGGTACAACCACTTGATCATAAATTTTATGATCCGCCAGGAAAGGTAAGGAATCAATGCTCAAATAGGATTCAAATAATGTTTCCCGTAATAAAGGGGAATTAAGTTGTCGATCCAGAAGAGGATGAATCTTAGCAAAAGAGCTAGGTGTTAGTTGTTGCTGTTTGACAGGAATGGGATCGAGCCAATAAGAGTGACGTTGGAAAGCATAAGTAGGTAAAGGCACTCGTTGATGGGGATAATCAGCCTCAACACTAGCCCAATCTACCTCCACTCCTGCCACATATAACTCCCCTAAAGTTTCTAGGATCTGTTGCCAGTCCTGTTTACCTAGTCCTAAGGAAGGTAGCCATTTGGCTTGATAGTCAGGCAGACATTGCCGTGCCATACCTAATAACACTGGTTTCACACCAATCTCGACAAATAACTCATAACCTTTCTCTGCTAAAGTAGCGATCGCAGGGGCAAATTGCACTGCCTGACAAATATGATTACACCAGTATTGTTCACTAGTAATCTCTGTATCTACTACCTCTCCTGTGAGGTTAGATATTAATTCTATCTTCGGTGTTTTATAGTTGATTTGACTAGCTAATTCCCTAAATTCAGCTAGCATCGGTTCCATCAGAGGAGAATGGAAACCATGAGAAACTTGGAGTTGTTTGCTTTTAATTCCTTGTTCCCTTAAAGCTTTAATAAAGCTTTCTAGGGCTGAAGTTGTCCCAGAAATCACTACCGCTTGAGGAGCATTGACTGCGGCGATGGCAATTTCTGTAGCTAAGTTAGAGTTATTGAGCAGGGTTTGAATCCTCTGTGCACTAGCCATGACGGCATGCATTTCGCCGTTAGGAGGTAGTTGCTGCATGAGGCGGCCTCTGTGGGCTACGAGTTTTAGTGCTTCGGGGAGAGTAAAAACTCCAGCTAGGGTAGCAGCGACATATTCACCTAAACTATGACCAACCACCACATCGGGTTTAATACCCCACGATAGCCACATCTGGGCGAGGGCGTATTCCACTGCAAATAGGGCTGGTTGAGTGTAGGCAGTTTGATGGAGGAGTTGATGGTTAAGATTGTCGTGATAGAGAATAGAAAGTAGCGGTTGTG
>JAAHGS010000057.1 GCA_010692645.1 Symploca sp. SIO2E9 | reverse complement strand
CTAACCGAGACTGGAAAGAAAACTCTGGCACAAAGAACACACCATTGCCACCATTGCGGCTATAGCACTGATAGAGATGTGGCAGCCGCTCAAGTAGTCGCTATACGGGGACTTGCAGCCGTAGGGCATACGGTCAAGATGCTTAGTGAGGGTAAATTCATTGGAATCCCCACGACCTAAGAATCCCTCGCTAAAAGCGAGGGAGTGTCAATGGTTAATCTAGATATTCCACCGTCAACTACTAGCACGGTATCAAGGAGCCTACTCACCAAGTTAGCTAAGTCAATCGCCTCACTACTTTAACAAATATGTTTAGATTTTTATTGCACCCCCTCTCATGGCTAACCCATTCTGCATCAGCCTTGGTTTTCAAGGCTCTCGAATACATAGGAGTGTTTCCACTGGGCTCTGGTAATCGCTATGGTGCAACAGCAGCCAACAGACAAAATCAACCCTTAGCAAAATTGTCACGCCGACAAGGCAGTAGAGGCAAACTTCAAAATACCTTGGCAAAAAAGACTAATTGGAAAGCACATTCAACAATCCTCTGGTTTGGATTAGCCTTAGTGTTATCTTCTCTGATTGGATTAGCCTTACCTTCTCAAAGTTATGTCTATCCCAGTAAATCGGCAATTGCGATTAGGCTACCGCTCTCAACTCAAGGCTCAAAAATAGTCGATGCCACTGGTCAAACCGTATTACTTACAGGGGTAAACTGGTTTGGCATAGAAACAGAAATGCACGTCCCTCACGGCTTGTGGAAACGTGATTATAAAGAGATGTTAGCGCAAATCAAAAGCTTAGGATACAATATGATCCGGCTACCTTACTCTGTCAAAACTCTCAGAGCGCCCAATATTAGTGGAGTTGACTTCAGCATTGGCTCTAATCAAGAACTTGAAGATAAATCGCCATTAGAAGTCATGGACGCCATCATTAAGGAAGCCGACTCTCAGGGATTATTAATTCTGCTCGACTCTCACCGACTTAACGACCAACGTATTCCAGAGTTATGGTATGGGGATGGGTTTACAGAAACCGACTGGATTGAAACCTGGAAAATGTTGGCAAACCGCTACAAAAATCAAGCCAACGTCATTGGAGCAGACCTCAAAAATGAGCCTTATGGTCGTGCCAGCTGGGGTACAGATGATCCGGATACAGACTGGCGATTAGCAGCAGAAAGAGCTGGTAATGCTATTGTTAGCATCAATCCTAATTGGCTAATTGTTGTTGAAGGCGTCGAGAAAAATGTTCCCGGTCAAAAATTATCAACCCATTGGCGGGGAAGTAATCTAGAGGGTGTTAGACGTTACCCAGTGCGTTTGTCACTTCCTAACAAGTTGGTATATTCTCCCCACGAGTACGGCCCTGGAGTCTTCAATCATCCCTGGTTTTCTGAACCCAGTTTTCCCGAAAATCTCGATAATCGCTGGGAAACTGGATGGAACTACATTGCTAGAGAAGAAATTGCCCCCATTCTAATCGGAGAATTTGGTGGTCGCCGGACAGATAGAAACTCCAAGGAGGGGATTTGGAAGCGGCAGCTAGTTGATTATATCAATCAACAAGACTTGAGCTTCGCCTACTGGAGTTGGAATCCTAACAGTGATGATACAGGCGGTATCCTCAAAGATAACTGGAGCTCTGTTGATGGTTCCAAACAAAGACTGCTTCAGGGATTACTACAACCAGTCAGTTTTGCCAGTAACTTGGCAAATACCCAGACAACTGTGCCAGCTACCAAGCCGCAACCAACTCCTGAACCTGCTTTTAGAAATCCTGCAACTAAGCCTCAATTACCTCCTCGTGTAAGTCCCCGTGTTTCTCAGGGTGTACAATCTCAGCTCAAGGTAACATCTAAAATGTATTCAGATTGGCAAACAGGATTTTGCATCAGTATGCAGGTAACTAATCAGGGCAATACTAGTGTTGGCGATTGGCAACTGAGCTTCCGGATGAATCAGGCTGCGATCAATAATACTTGGAACGGTAATTTCCGCCCCCAAGGTTCGCAATATGTCGTTACTCCTATGGATTGGGGGAGGATAATCGAGCCTGGACAAAGCCGAGAGTTAGGATTTTGCGCCAACAAGTTGGGTTCTGACTACCAGCCTCAGCAAGTATCTGTCTCTGTACATTGAATTCTCATATAGCTTTTGCTGTTTTGAGTAGTTGGGACTTAACCATCTTGACCAATAGCACGTGTAAGTCAATCGCAGAGGGGAATTTCAGTTTTTTCCCCTGCGCCTTTGAGGCCGGGGATGATGTCAATTATTAGCGAATATCAAATCAGCAGCTTTCTCGGCAATCATAATTGTGGGAGCATTGGTATTACCACTAACAATTGTGGGCATAATCGAGGCATCCACCACCCGCAACCCCTGAACACCATGTACTTGTAGCCGTGAGTTAACCACTGCCATGGAGTCATTGCCCATTTTGCAAGTACCAACTGGATGATACAACGTTTCTACCGTATCGCGGATGTAGTCGACAATGTCTTCCTTCTTATCTACTCCAAAACCAGGAAAAATCTCCTTACCTCGAAATTGATCAAAAGCTGAAGCTTGTATTAGTTGACGAGACATTTCAACACCAGTTAGCAAACACTCCCAATCAGCCTCACTGGCTAGGTAGTTGGGTTCAATTACAGGTTGAACTAAGGGTTCTGGCGAACGTAAACTAATATAACCTCGGCTTTGTGGATGCAATAGAGTTGCACCAAGACTGAAATAATATCCTTCCCGTCGGTTAAAACCGTGGTTTTGGAAGTACAACGGCGCAAATAGGAATTGTAAATCAGGTGTTGCTAAATCAGGTCTAGTTCTTACAAATCCCCCTGCTTCTGCGATATTGGAAGTTAATGGGCCTTGTTTGAAAAGTAGATACTTAAGTAAATTACCGATATTGTTAGCCTTATCCAGACTAAGGGGTTGAGTACATTCGTAGATAACCCCTGCCAGCAAATGGTCTTGGAGATTTTGCCCAACTCCAGGCAAATCTACTATCACTGGAATTCCCAAAGCCTTGAGGTGTTCTGCTGGACCAATCCCAGAAAGCATCAGTAGTTGCGGGGAATTAATTGCACCGCTACAGAGAATTACTTCCCGTGCCACTTGAATTTTATGAGTTACACCACTGTCTTGAATATACTCGAGGCCGACAATACGATTTCCTTCACACAGTAGACGAGTTGCTTGAGTACTAGTGCGAATAGTCAGGTTAGGGCGATCGCAACAAGGTTTTAAGTAGGCAGTTGCTGTACTGTGGCGTTGACCATTTTTCTGATTAACTTGATAAAAGCCTACTCCTATCGGTTCTGGAGAGTTGAAATCATCAGTGCTTTTGAGACCAATTTCTACACCTGCTTGCACAAAGGCGTGAGAAAGGGGATTAGTATAGCGCAAAGAAGCGACATTAATAGGACCACCAGTACTGTGGTATTGGGAACTTCCTCTTTCGTAATTTTCACCCTTTTTAAAATAGGGCAACACTTCAGAAAAGCTCCATCCTTGATTTCCTAACTTGTCCCAGTAATCGTAGTCGCAGCGGTGCCCCCGAATATAGATCATGGCATTAATTGAGCTGCTGCCTCCTAATACCTTGCCACGGGGCCAATAAAGTTGGCGGTTCTTGAGGTGAGGCTGAGTTTCAGTGTAGTATGCCCAGTCGCATTCAGTTTTGAATAATTTCGAGAAAGCAGCAGGAATACGTAGGTCAAGTTTGCGATCGCCTTTGGCGCTACCCCAAGGGTAATCGTGTTTGCCAGCTTCGAGGAGTACTACAGTAGTATTGGAGTTTTCTGTGAGGCGATTGGCAAGTACACAACCAGCTGAACCGGCACCGACAATTACATAATCTAATTTTGTAACACTTTTCATGAGAGTGTAAGTAGGTAGACGCAATTAAACGAACAATAGCAAAAGTTGGAAGTCTTGTTTGGCAAGGAACCTGGCGTTTCAGGTTTTAGGTTTATTCATGCCCGCCTACTTACTTATTACTTATTACTTATTACTTATTACTTATGATCGCCACTCTCTAATGGTGGCAGTTGCTCATTTACTGAGTCGGTTGGTTGATTGAGCGATCGCACCTTAATTATCCTTAAATCCTCCTAAACGCCTGATATAGCAACCGACATGTCGGTTAGGACATAGTATTTTGACTCAAAGGGAACAGGGAACAAGAAAGTGTCCTAACAGCTGTGGCGACTGCTATATCGATCACTTTAGCAAATTCAAAGGAGTTGTCCAGAAATATAGCGCTGCGCGCTGGTTTAGCTAGGGTTTGCTGAATAAGTTTTTTGGTAAAGAATAGATTTGATCAAAGACGACCATAGGAACCTTAGGTCCGTTGCTATTGGCTTTTCCCTACTCCCTGCTAAGAGCTCCCTGCTAAGAGCTCCCTCTCCTTACCACCAGACTTATTTAGCAAACCCTAGTTAGAAACGACAACTCCTTCACTTTCGTTCGCCATCCGATCTACCGCACAAACCGCATAGGTTCCAGACTCAACCTCTACCTCTGTATTTGCCGCTGTCAAAATTTTGTGCAGCTTCCAACTACCACCTGTTTTCCGATAAATAGTCCAGCTACGAATATCTCCACTAGTTGCTGCCTCCCAAACCAACTTGCCACCAGATACCCCTACACCAGAGGGTAAAGCTGGTGGATTGCCGCCTAACCACTCCATCGCCGGAGGCAATGCTGGTTCAGTATAAAGCGAGGTTTGGAAATAATCAAAAATACCAAGGCGATTTTCACCGAGTACTTTCATATTGAAAAAAATATTTCCTAGAGAGAATTCTGGGGCAAGTTGGCGAGTAATCTCAACTTGCTTTTGGTATTCAGAAAGCGGCCAGTCCTCACGCTCCATTTTATATAGCGCATTACCAGGGTAAATGTGTCTGCCTTGGGGATTATTATCTGTCCACCAATCTAGCAGCAGAGGGTAACTCTGGGCGATGGGATCAATACGCCAGTAAAGCTGTGGAGACATATAATCTACCCAACCCTCCGCTAACCACTTTTTTGGATCGGCATATAGTCCCTGATACTGATCAAAACCCCGAATCTGAGGAGGTTGTCCAGGGCGGTAAATACCAAAGGGACTAATGCCAAATTTAATCTGTGGCTTGAGTGAGCGAACTCCAGATGATAAACGTTCCACCATTTGATTAACATTTGCCCTGCGCCAATCGGCTAGTGATAGCTTGCCTCCAGCCTGCTGATAAGCCTCATAGGTTTTCTGATCCGGGAAAGGCTCTCCTTTGCGGGGATAGGGATAAAAATAATCATCTAAATGAACCCCATCAATATCATAGCGACGCACCACATCTAGAATTACCTCATAAGTCCAATCCTGAATAACCTTAATCCCTGGATCCATCCACAGAGCAGGACCATATTGATAGACGAATTGCGGATGAGTGACCCCAATGTGAGGTTTGACGTTGGGGGAACCCTTGGTGGAAGTACGGGCACGGAAGGGATTAAACCAGGCGTGAACTTCAATATTGCGTTTGTGAGCTTCGGCGATCGCTAACTCCAAAGGGTCATATAACGGTTCTGGCGGTTTGCCCTGAACTCCAGTTATCCATTCGCTCCAAGGCTCTAATTGAGAGAGGTATAAAGCATCTGCTGTTGGTCGAATCTGGAAGATTAAGGCATTGAATTTCAACTCCTGCAGTTGTTCAATAATCTTAATCAGTTCCCGTTGCTGAGTGGCAGTGGGCAGTCCCTGACGAGAAGGCCAATCACTATTCCAGGTGCTTGCCACCCATACCCCCCGAAATTCCCGCTGATGGCTAAGAGCAACTGTTTCTTGGTCAATAACTATGTCCTCAACAGAAGGGGAAAGTCTCTCCTCCAAATACACTAAAGCTTGGTAAATAAAAGCCGCCACTTCCCCGCGAGTTGCTGCTTCTAGAGGTCTGAGTAATTTGGCATCAGGGTAATTTACTACAATTTTCGCCTCAGAGGCGACCGCTACCCTCTCCCTAGCATAGACAGGAATTTGCTCAACATCTTGATATAATTGGCGCAGTGATGCCATAACATCGATAATTGCCTCAGGAGTAATATCTAAACCGCTCATCAGGGCAATTAGCGCTTCAACTCTAGTAATTTTCGCCTCAGGGCGGAAGCGATCGCCAGGATACCCGGACATAAAACCAGTTTCGTAGACCTTTTGAATCGCAGATCCTGCCCAGTGTTTTTCTGGAACATCAACAAAGGTTATTTTAGGTCGAACCTCAGATTTGGGAAAAGCTTTCTTTAAGACAGCAGCAAATTGAGCCCGATTCATAACTAGGTCTGGTCTAAAACTGCCATCAGGAAACCCACTAATTATACTCTTAGTCGCTAAACCTTCTATATATGAGCGGGCCCAGTGTTCTTGGATATCAGGGAAACTAAGGAGAGAAGCTACCATAAATTAGCGGCAATAGCTATTTTTCGCATTTTAGCCTTTGCTGATTTTCTGATCATTTGCCTAGTGCTAGGCTTTGTTGATAGTCTTATTTTGGATTGACACTCCCCGGTCTGGCATACGCGGGGATTCTTGGTAAAGCCAATTAGAGTGGCACGAAGTCTTGAACCAAGCTAGAATTCACCTAATCGTCAGTATCGAGGGCCTAACCCTAGTCACTTATACTGATCGCCACGGTTGCCACTTCGAGGTAATCGATAGTGAGGGCGCAGTGCATCAGAACGGTAGAACCTTCGCCTCTCCTCAAGCGGCTGAAGACGAAGGGCGCAGGTGGGTCAAATCGGTTGATTGAACTACCTACAGTGACACATTCCCGACGCTAACTTCACTCCGAAGTATAGCGCGGGCTACGAGCGCGACTCCCGGCAACCCGTCAGACATTGACCCACAGACCATTCAAGGTGTGGATAATTTAACTCCCTCAATCACGCTGATATCGGATGGTGTTGGGAAAATTTTAGTAAGTTTAAACCCAGCTAATTTAAAAAGTTCTTGATACTTAGCCTCAGTCCGCTCGCGTCCACTGGGGGAAACTACCAACATAACTATATCTAACAACTTACCGAAGAAAGGCTCATTTCCGGGAGGAATTACCGGCTCCATCACTAACAACCTCCCATCTTGTGGCATGGCTTGGTGAGTGCGCTTCAAAATCGAGATTACCTGCTCATCATCCCAATTATGAGCAATATGTTTAAGCATATAGGCATCTCCCCCGGCTGGGATTGTTTCTAAGAAACTTCCCCCTACTAATTGAGTGCGCTTACTCACACCAGCTTTTTCAAGTACATCTTTGGCTCTGTTAATTACATCTGGCAGCTCAAACAATACTCCACTCATGCTGGGTTGAGTTTGGAGAATAGCGGCGAGTAAAGCACCATTGCCTCCACCAATATCAACCAATTTACCAATTGAAGAAAAATCATAAGCTGCCAAGACAGCAGAATTTTCTGCTACCGACAATTGTGTCATGGCTTGATCAAAGATTTGAGCTGAGGATGGATTTTGCTGAAGATACTCAAAAATATTGATGCCATAGGAATTATTGAAAGCACACTCTCCTGTCTTGATACTATGCATCAAATTCCCACAGGCTTGATAATGCTCTTCACCTAGCATAATTGTGAAAGCCCTGATTGAGTCAGGAATATCGCTTTGCAAGCAAGCTGCTAGGGGAGTTAGCTCAAAACAGCGTGGTTCAGTCTCAGCAAAAATTCCTACACTTGCTAAAAGCCGCAAGATTCGATAGAGGGAATCACTGTGAGTATCGGTGGCAGCTGCTAGAGCATCACAGTGCAGCTGAGAGTCTTTAAGTAAATCTGCAATCCCCAGTTTCGCTGCAACATAGATAGATTGTGAAACAAAGTAGCCTGATGCCATTTGCATCATGGTCATTTGAGGGGGAATGGGATTGGATTTAGCTGTAGGGTCTTGTAGATGCATTAGTGTACCTATACTGAGTTGGCTCTTATTCTAGAATTATTGTAGATGTAGATATTCAGATTGCTCGCAGGATTAGCCCATGCCTCGTGCAGAAATTGCTATTTTGAGTGTTATTCCTCAAGAACTTGCAGCAGCCAAGGCTATCCTGGATATTCAAGATATTGTTAGCAAAAGATTCAGGACTATTGGAACTTTTTTCGCAGCTTAGTTAGCGATCGCTTCGCAAACAACTTGCTAAAGCGCCACCAACTAAGTCCCTCAATATTGGACTGCTGTAGTTGCCGATGGTCAAAAAATTGATTAATTTCCGTTAAGATTACCTGTAGGCGTTTTACTAAGTTTTCAGCACGGTATTGCTCAAAAAATGAGTCTGGTAACTGTCGATATTTGGGTGAATTTAAAACTGCCAAGAGGCGTTGAAGATCATACTCCCTAGAATACCCAGCAATTTTATGGCAATTAAACCCAGGATCTAGATAGTCTGCCAAGGCATCATTAACACTGGAAAATACTTGGCAGCCACAGGCTAGAGCTTCCAATGGCGGCAGTCCAAATCCTTCTGTAACCCCACTCATGATCCAATATTCAGCAGAGTCGTAAAGATAAATTTTGGCACGATTAAATAGTCCAGCTAAATCCTCAACATAACCATCGAGAACCTTAACCTGACAGTGCTGAGATAGTGCTGGAACTAATTTATATAGTAAATACTCTGAAGATTTGCGGGCTTGTACCAGAACATCGATATCCCTTGGCTTACCAAGGTTACAAAACTGATCACCAATTTGATTAGGTAAATAGTAGATTAAGGAGTTAGGCGCTTTTCTTCCCCAGTAACTCATAGTATTGCGACTTACGGCAATGATTGGAATATCTGGCGACAGCTGGAAGCGATAACCAGCACTATGGGCGTGATAGATGAGATTTTGATGCTTAAGCTTAGCTACCAGCTTTGCCACATCAAAGCCCCAGCTGACGATAAAAATACTGTCTTCTAAATTAGTTCTGTTAAGAATATCTTCTAAAAAAGGATGATTGGCTTCTCGCTGTCGATAAGTGACAATTTCAGCATCACAAATCTGTTGAACCAGTTTGAGAGTGTTGAGTTCTGCCCAGAGTCCGCCACTAGCAAAGTTGCTGGTGGTTCCAGGGAGCAGAAAGTATAGCGTTCTCATCGAAGAGATCATGTTATCGGTAACAAAAATAAGGAGGCATTTATTTTAAACCAAAATTTTTCTTGATCATTAGGGCAACCTAGTCTTAGAAAATAAGTGATTTCCCTGAGGATAATTCCACCATTAGTACTAGAAAATTGAGGTAATTTACTTGAAAGATAGTAGATAGACCAGTTAAGTGATGATTTTCTATCAGGGAAAATGAGAGCAGTAATCAGTTTCGAGAACCAGGTTCTGCGGTTTGTTGCTCGCTATCAGATTGACCCACAGCAGGTAAATCTGAATTACATACGTGTCAGTGTTGTTGATGCCAACTACATTGATGTTCGCCTCATACCCATGGTGAAGTTGCGTTACCATCCGACTTTACCACGTCTGCTTCTAGTTGATCACACTAACAAAGTTTTGCATCAGGGACCAAGGGTTAGTTCATTAGAGTGGAAGTTTTATTCCCTTTTTTGCCACCTATTTGTTGCCTGGTCTGAAATGGTCTCGCCTCACTTCCGGAAATACCGTTCATTCATGTCTGTCTCAAAACCTTATCCCGGTAGTAGTCAGGGTCAACCGTTACCAAGTTCAACCCAGACTTTCCATCATCAAGCAACTGATAAAAAATGGTTGTTCTGGATCAGTTGGTTTGCTTTTGTCCTGTTGCTGACGGTAGCCTACGCTCTCACTTGAGCCGATAATTCCAAATTAGGTACTTGTTTGCAGCAGGAGAGGACTAGAAAATCAACTATACTTTGATAAGAATAGTTTTTTAGACAGATGTTTGTTGGTAGCACACAAGCAGCACAACTTATGGGTATATCTGCCAGGAGAATATGCCAATTACTCTCCGGAGGTAGAATTCAGGGGGCTTTTAAGATAGGTAGATTCTGGATGATTCCTCTGTTTGAGGGCATGCCCTTAGTCAGTGAGGGAAAAAGAGGACCAAAAGCTACTTGGCGCAGGCGTAGGCCCTCCCCAATGACAATCATTCATGTCAATCAGCACACCATTCGCCAAAATCAAAAACAGGAGAAGCCTGCTCCGGTGATTAGCGTTAAGCGAGGGCAAAGCAATACCTATGGTTACGAGGTGGAAATCAAAGGACCGTGCCGGGTAGTCTATCGACGTGACAGCCCTAAGCCATGCGGTGCAAGGGTTTGGATTGAGACTCTCTCGACAGTTGAAGTTTACCTAGTCCGGCAAGAATGCCCTCGCTTTTAGCGATGGGAGTGTCAAACTACAGAGCCAGAAGGGCAATTCCCCAAATTTCGAGCAAAGCCCCTTCCTTCTAAGTGGGGGAGTGTCAACAATCCTACTAATGCCCTCTGTGCTCGACAACAGGAGCAGGAACAATAATGTACCCCTCAGTTGTGTCACCTAGCACCCAGTTGCGCTCAATGCCCCAGTACCACCAGTGGGCGGCGACATAGGCACAGATTAGACTATCAAGCTGGTCTTCAACTACTTTGAGGGCAGTACCTGTAGTAGGTATCTCAGGATGAAATAAATTATGCAGCGGACTCGCAGGTGAGTTCGAGAGATTGAGAGTGGGTTCTAAAGTGGGCAAGACCTCAAGAATATATTGCCAGAGTTTAGTTAGTTCTGAGTGGCGTTGAGCAAGTTTGCCTTTTTTGTATTTGAGAATGCGATTAAGACTAAATAGATGCACTATTGCTGGGTGAGGATATACTTCGATTTGGAAGCGTCCCGATTGTTTAGGTTTGATCGCTGGTGTGTGAACAAAACCAAGCCTTTCTAGACTCAGACCAAACTCCACAGTGCGCTGGGCAAAGGGGCGATTTAGGTTCGCTGGATAACAACCAGCGTGATAGCGACCAAAGTATTGGTGTGTGAGTCGATCCGGTAAGCGCATTCCCGTAGCGTTAGGTATTAGCGTTGGGGCATCTACTGCAATCATGGCGGGTTCTGTTGGCGATACCCAGTTGTCTACCCAACTAAGAATGTCGGCTGTTGCCTGCTGTCGGTCTAAATCCAATAAATGCAGGTATTGAGATGACCAACCTAGACAACACAAACCACTAGATCCAGAACTCCAGCCTAGGTCAATTCCTAAGAATTTCATTTTTTAGTGACTTTTAAAAGTCAATTCAGTTATAGTTTATTGGTTGTATTTTACTCGTTTTTAATCTAATTTAGAGAAAAAAAACAATTAATTTACTGTTTTTTATACCTGGATATTGAAGAATTATTAATTGCTGATAACAACTGTTGTTGCTGAATTGACAAATTTTTATTGATTACTGATAAATCTTGGGGCGAGATGGGATTAAGATTATCCTGATCTCTAACTTAACTTCTGTATAAAGGGACAACACCTTTGATCTGGAGACTATCTGTGCCAGCAGAGCCTGTTTCTAAATTTTGTCATCAAGATTTATTGTATGGTAATCGATTGTACAGAGGTGAAAATCAACCTAATACAACCGACTTATATCAAAAATTAAACTATAGGTTCACTAAGCCCCGTATCTCCTACCGAGATACTCCGCAAACTGGTCAACAGCAGCAAACAGGAAATAGAGAGCACAGCCAAGAATCAGCCCTGAACATGGGTTTGAAGTCCCCTGATTTATCAAATAAGAATAATTTTTATTCTTATTTACTCAAATCTATTAATTTAAATTATGGTAATTTCCTGTTGCCTGTTCCCCGTTCCTTGTTACCTCTTAATACCTGTTTAAAACCAGTTCCAAATGTTGCTATTTGTGGTCTAGTAACACTTGCCTCTAGTACGGTAAATGAGCAAGCATTGGCATTAGCTGAAGCTGGTGCAGTTTGGGAGTTAAAAGAAGTAAGTGATTTGGCTTCTGGCGACTCTCATCAAGAACATGCAATTCAAGAAACCACTCTCAAGAATGTGCACAGTGCAATTGCCTCACCAGAATCGATAGTGGTGCCAGAATTTACTGCCTCAACCTTGTCATTGCCATTATTTAAGACACAGGAGCAGGGGGAGAGAATTCTTCATTTTCCGGAAGCACCCGAATTTGCTACTAATAACACAACCCAACCAACAACAGTGGTGCCAGAATCTTCAACTGCTCAACAAGAGACTCAACAAGAGTTTTCTCCTTTACACCGTCAAAGTGGTGATCAACTGCCATATAAACCGCAAAAGCTGCCTTTACTCCCCAGTGAGTCTGAAAAAAAGCCTTATCAAGCTAATCCTAGTGTTACGATTATCAACCCCTCTGCTTATGGTGCTTCTTGGGGCAATGCTGGGATTGGAATTGGTTTTCAGGAGCGCACTCGTTTTAGTAATCAATCTGATGGAGTAGTAGGTGTTGGCATTGGTTTAGGTAATCCCCGTCAAAACGTTGGCTTAGAAGTCGGGATTATAACTGTTGATTTATTGGGAGATACCCTAGAAGACGGAGCGATAAACTTGAAATTACATCGCCAATTGCCTAAGGATTTTGCGGTTGCTGTGGGAGTGCAAGGAGCCGTTACTTGGGGAAATACTGATGGCGGCTCCTCTGTTTATGGCGTAGTCAGCAAAAGGTTTGCTCTCAAGCAGGATCAAAGCAAACCTTTTAGTGAGATCCATCTATCCGCAGGAATTGGTGGTGGACAATTTCGCTCTGAGTCTGATGTGGATGATGGTGTCGATTCTGTGGGGGGATTTGGTAGTGTAGCAGTTCGGATTGTTGAGCCAGTAAGTGCGATCGCAGAATGGACAGGTCAAGACCTTACTGTGGGATTATCTGTAGTTCCCTTTCGGCGAATACCCTTAGTGATTGCCCCAGCAATAACTGATATTACCGGTACAGCTGGTGATGGCGGTAGATTTATTCTTGGGGTTGGTTACGGCTTTTCTTGGTAATTAAATTATCCTAACTGCGAATTTGCTATTAGTGTAATGAAAAATTTAAACTCATTTCTAAAAATAGGTTTGGCTTTAAGCTGGGTTTTGATTGCCGTTGTTCCTAGTAATGCCCAGTCTGGCAACCAGTCAGATATCACTGGACCAAATCCGGTAGAAGTTATTCCCACTCAAGATAGTGAGGTTGACTCTGGCAACTTCTCAGATATCACTGGACCAAATCCGGTAGAAGTTATTCCCACTCAAGATAGTGAGGCTGACTCTGGTAACCAATCAGATACCACTGGACCAAATCCGGTAGAAGTTATTCCCACTCAAGATAGTGAGGCTGACTCTGGTAACCAATCAGATACCACTGGACCAAATTCAGTAGAAATTACTCCCACTCAAGATAGTGAAACAGAAAATATAGAGGAAGTTCAGACTAACAAAGTTGTGCCAGAGGTCAATCGTCCTGCTTACGAAAGCTTACTACAACAAGCTAACTTGAAAGTAGCTGTTCAGCTTCAAGAAGAATTTCAAGCTCAAGAATTTAAGAATCACCTAGGAATTGAACTATATGGGGCTTTGCCTGCTGTTGAAGACGTCTCTGAGAAATTGTATGAACTATGGCAACAAACAGGTAAGAAGGCAGCGTTTATTTATGTCTCTTCTCAGTCTGATCAACTGGAAACTTTTACAGTTTTTCCCGAAGCTCCCAATCGTGACACTGACAAATTGAAAGCTGTTGCCTCAAAGCAGAGTGCGCCTGCTAGTGTTGAGGAAGTAACGCTGCGCGAAACATTGCCGGAGGTATCCAGGCAAATGCTGCTAGAGACAGTTGGTCAGTTTCGCCGGGAAATTACTATCCCTAGAAAGCGTAAATTTACAACCTATTTGAGGCCTGCTCAACAACTTTATAAGTGGCTAATTGCTCCTGTAGAAGCACAATTACAAACAAATGAGATTGATATTGTAGTTTTTTCTATGGATGCTGGATTGCGCTCACTTCCTGTTGCTGCTCTCCATGATGGTCAACAGTTTTTAGTTGAAAAATACGGAGTTGCTGTAGTTCCTAGTTTTGCTCTGGCAGATCTTGGTTATACTGATGTTAGACAAGCCCCTATCTTGGCAATGGGAGCCTCTAAATTCACTGAGTTATCTCCACTGCCAGCTGTCCCCATTGAACTGCAAAACGCCAGCATAGGAAATTGGCAGGGTGAGTCTTTCCTTAACGAAAGGTTTACTCTAGATAACTTCAAAACACAGAATAAACAACAGCAGTTTGGAATTATTCATTTGGCAACCCACGCAGAATTTAGACCAGGAGAATTAAGCAATTCTTTCATCCAGTTTTTTGATGAAAGACTGAGCGTAACTAAACTCCGGAAAATTGCTAATGAACTCGGTTGGAGTAAAGCGAAAACTTCTCCTATCGAATTATTAGTTCTTAGTGCTTGCCAAACTGCTCTCGGAGATGAACAAGCCGAGTTAGGGTTTGCTGGTTTAGCTGTTCAATCTGGTGTCAAGTCAGCCTTGGCTAGTTTGTGGTACGTAAGCGATGCAGGAACTTTGGCATTAATGAGTGAATTTTATAAACACTTAAGCCAAAGTCCAGTGAAAACCCTGGCTTTACAGCAAACGCAGTTAGCCATGCTCAGAGGTGAAGTTCTAGTAGAGAATGGAAAGCTAAAACTATCGGATGGAGAGACTATATCCCTGCCGCCAGAATTAGCTGTGCAAGGAAATTTTAATCTGTCCCATCCTTACTTTTGGTCTGCTTTTACTATGATTGGGAATTGGAACTAGGATATCAATTAAGTAGCTGCAACATTGATAAAGGTTGTTGGTTGAAGCAGGGGTGTGGGGTGTAGGGTGTAGGGTGTGGGATAACTTCGGGTGATTTCATAATTGTTTACACAGTCAGGTTTATTTAGGGCTTGCTGAATTAATCTAGAAGCTATACCAGACAAGGATTTTGAGTCTTTTTTGACGCTGGCAAGTGCAAAGTTATAGCATCTAGAGGAGCATATTCTTTACACTTTTGAGGAAAATGTCGAAGCTGATCATGGATAATCAAGCTTAGAACTATCGGCTTTTCCCTACTCCCTGCTCCCTGCTAAGAGCTCCCTGCTAAGAGCTCCCTCTCCTTACCAGAGACTTATTGAGCAAACCCTACTTAGCGATCATCTCTGGTTCATGGTTCATTACTGAACTACTCTAATTCCTAATTGATCCTGAACTATGAACAAATTGTATGATAACAACCTGAATTATTCATCTGATTTACTACGGACTCCTTCAACAATCCTTACCAGTTCACTCCTTTCATTGATATTAATGCGAGTAGGAGAACCACTGATAATTCCTTCATAACCTCGGAAAGAATCTTTAATGTCAGGACCGGCTGCACTAATTGCGTATTCACGGATACTTGTATCGTGCCAAGAGCCACGCATCTTAAAAACATTGATCGCCCTTGACATCTCACCACGAATCTCCACGTATTGCAGCATCAAAATTGTGTCAGTAATCGTGGAAATATGCGAGTTGGTAATCGAGTTAGAACCCATAAACTGGTCTGTGGTATTGGTAAAAAAGCCTGTGATTTCTTCTTGTTTAGCATAGCCAGTAACGCCAATTACAAACTGCCGAAAGGCATTATTGCTTACCCCTCGCGCTAAAGCAGAAAGGGAGTCAATTGCCATGCGTGATGGTTTAAAGATAGCAATTTCCGACTTAATTATTTGCAAGTGGTCTTCTAATCCTGCTGATTCTGGATAAGAACAAATAATTTTTAGCAAACCCTGTGCTTCGAGTTCCTCAAAATCAATCCCCCAGGAATAGGCATTGCGAGAGAGCTGGGCTCTAGATTCTTCGTAAGCAAAAAGAATAGCACGGTCTTTTTGGAAGCAAGCATTTTCGATGAACTTACTCACTAACAAGGTTTTGCCGGTACCGGTGGCACCAGTTGCCAGGATAATCGAATCTTTGAAAAAACCACCACCGCACATTTCATCAAGGGTTGTGATGCCTGAAGATACCCTAACATTGGAAGAGCGCTGAGTTAGTCGCATCGCTCCTAAAGGGAAGATATTGATCCCCTCATCAGTCATGGTAAAGGGGTATTCACCCTTCATGTGGGTTGTGCCCCGTAGCTTGAGAATTTCCATGGTACGACGCCGGCGTTCTCCTTCGAGAACATTGCGCACAATTACCACATTATCAGAGACATACTCTTCAACACCGAATCTTGCCACCGGTCCATACTCATCAACTCGCTCTGTAGTCATAACAGTAGTCACACCTATCTGTTTGAGGCGCGCAACTAAGCGAAAAATCTCCCGTCGCACCACGGGAGCAGCATCGTACTGCTGAAAGATAGCGGTTATGGAGTCAATGGAAACCCGCTTGGCTTTGTATTTGCGAATAGCATACTGAATGCGCTCAATCAAAGCAGAAAGGTCAAATTGACCGACAACTTCTTGTCCCTCTGGGTCCGGTGAAGCGTCTAGAATAAACAGCTTACCTTGATTAATTAGTTTTTGTAATTCCCAACCAAAACTTTGAGCATTTTTAATGATATCTGTGGGGGATTCTTCAAAAGTGACAAAGATCCCAGCTTCATCAAAATTAATGATCCCATTATAAAGAAACTGCACAGCAAACAAAGTTTTACCAGTTCCAGATGTGCCGCTGACAATGGTAGTCCGACCAATAGGCAGTCCTCCATGAGAGATTTCATCAAAGCCTTCGATCATTGTCCTAATTTTTTGTACACCCATTTTTGTTATTTCATCTATCTTCAATCCGTTGGGGTTAATTTGAGTCATATTTTTCGTTGTAAAAAAAGATATTAAACAGAGCAACTAACAATTTTATCTGCCTTGAAAATTACACTTTTAGTCTGAACTGAAAAACTTAACTAAATATCTAATTCTCCTTCACTTAATTCTTCATATAAAAGGTCTAATCCGATTAAAACTTTTTCTCGGTCTGAAAGATCACCAATAATTTTGCGAACAGGAGGAGGCAAGACCTTGGCAAGGGTTGGTGTTGCCAAAATTTTATCTTCTTCAGCTAATTGTGGGCTTTTGAGTACATCAATCACTTTCAGGGCATAAACACCTTGAAAATCTTGTTCGAGGATATTTTTGAGTGTTCTTAAAGCCTTGATTGAGTGAGAAGTGTTGCCAGCAACGTAAAGCTTAAGAACATAGGTTTTTTTCAGAGGACTCATAGGAAAGCAATTAGCAGTGAGTAGAAACAAAGTTTACTAAGTCAGCAGCAATCAAAAAATGTACTCCAAAGCGAAGGTCTATTTGAGAGCCTGCTAAAAGCTTATCGCTAAAAGCTAAATTTATAACTCTCTAGGAATAGAACGGCGATACATTTCTCCCAAGTGGGCAATGACATCGATCAGCGTCAGTCGATAGTCTAGTAAAACCTCATCGCTTCGCCCTTCTAGCTTCAAATGTTTGGAAAATTCATCCATCAGTTCCATATGGATCTCCACGATTCTGGATACTGAAATGTCTGCAAAAAATGCCTGATCAACGAATTCATCAATTTTTTTATTCAGGGTTTCAGCTTGAGAAAAGTAACTCAAAACGATCTGGCGATACTCTGATCTTAAGTTTTCTAAGAGCTTTTGCCTCTCCTGTTGAGGTAGATGGCGGAAAAAAAACCGGGGATTTCTCTTGTAGTACACACCTAGATATCCAAGTCGTTCCCTGAGTTTGTCAGATAATCGCTGCTGCTGCTGCATCAGGAAACCATTAGTGCCACTGTCGATTGTATTCTCAATACTGGTAGGAAATTCAGTTACACTGCACTCAGGGGCAAGAGAAATAAAGCTAGCGATCGCCTGGTCAATGAAATTCCCAATTTTAGAAGGCTGAACCTGACTGAGTCGGACTTCAGCAGCATGGAATAAAGGATTAGCAGTTGACGTTGGGTGAGAATTGTCGCTAGTGTAGGTAACTTCAGCCTGATTATTGGCAGTGACCCCAAAAGTGATTTCTTCTAATTCTCCAGGGAAAATGACTACAGGTAGCAGCGTCCCTTGCTCATATAAGCGCTTGATCGCTGGCAGCAGCGAAAAATCATCCTGTAACACTATACAGTCAAGTTCATGCTTATGTTGCTCAATAAATTTCAAAAACTCAGCTTCTGAGGCAGTATTGTGCAAAATATAGCGCTCACCGCTCAAAAACTCCTTCAAGGACTGAGCCAGGGACTCAGAACGCATAAATGTACAGATAGACAATTTGGTAGACAAAACAATATGTATTTAGCAAACTAGCGATTTAGGTAGTTACATCGTTATGCAGTCAACTATTCTAACAATTTCTTTATAATGTTCCTTAACCTTGATTGAAATACTTTTAGAATTGTAAGTAATTGTAATCGCCTAGTCCTCTGGCACCCTAATCAAGAGCGATAATTGGGCAGTAGCTCATTGTTTGAGAGTCAGAAATTTCCCATTTCGCGCTTCGGCTATAGTCAACCATGCTCCGAGTTTCAGATCAGGGAGATATTCTGCCCCATCCAGCTTCCTGTGATCCTACTTGCTGCCCAATTTGCTCATACCTATGCTGACTCCCAATTTAAGAGAATTTGCCGAGCCAGTTCCAGTCTGTAAACTAACCTCGACACTGGCAAACGCACTGGAGGTTTTCCGCTCTTGCCAGTGCGATTTAATTGTCGTGGTAAGTGAACAGGAGTGCCCCCTAGGTGTACTTAGTCTTCGACAGGTCGCAACTAACCTACTTTCACAGGCCCGATTAGGATTAGAGGCATCTACCCTATTAATGGCAACTCAAGAGTGCCATAAACCTCTATCTGAGCTGAAGCCTCCCCCTATTGAAACCCTGAAGATTCTACCAGATCACTTGAGTGTGAGCCAATTTTTGTCCTTACTACTCGAATCACCAGAATTCTCTAACGAGTTCATCGGTGCAGCTTCCCCGAAATCAGACTCATACCTTCAGCAGCCCTTCTCCTCCTTGCCAGAGGACAAACAGGGGGAGTCAATTTTGCCCTCCCCGCTCCCAACTACTAGCTGCCAGCACTGGGCATTAGTAGACGAGGAAGGTAAATTCCTGGGGCTGCTCAATAGCTGGTGGCTGTTAAAATTTTTAGCACCAAACTTCCGTGGCAATTACCTAAGTACACCAGTAACTACTAAGACAAAGCCAGCTGACCTAAATTCCCTAGTCCAACTGCTCGAACAACTGCCCTTACCCCTGAGCTTACAAACTGCTACGGGGCAGGTAGTCTCTCAAAATTTCACTTGGCGTCAGCTGATGGGGAAATCTTCAGAGTCTCAAGGTGACAATTTTACCGTCAATGTCAGCATGGATGTAGATGCGGCTGAAACTATAGCAACTCCTCCAAGCCAAGCAGTAGCTAGTAATCAAGATTGGGCAACCCAATTATCACTAGACGAGAGCCAGCAGCGTCTGTTTTCATTAGTTAAAGTTCCATTTCAGCCATCGGTGGCGATGATTAGAGACTGGAGGTTGGCGAGTGGAAAAAAAAACACCCCTCAGCAAGAGAACTCTGAGGAGGGAATTAAGCATAATTACCCCTACTCTCCTCCTCTGGGAGCTTCTACACCATCTGCTTCAGCAGCCTCAATCCCTAATTCTCAATCAGTATTATCTAATCTCTGGCTAGTTCTGGCTCAAGATACCACCGAGCAGCAGTTGTTTGCCCAAGAACTAGTAGGTAAAAATGCCAATTTAGAACAACTCAACCGACTCAAAGATGAGTTTTTAGCCTGCATTAGCCACGAACTTAAAACTCCTCTAACCTCTATTTTAGGTTTATCTTCTCTGCTCAAAGAGCAATCTTTGGGGAAACTCAATGAGCGTCAAGCGCGCTATGCTCGGCTGATTTATCAGAATGGGCGTCAGCTAATGACAGTAGTCAACGATATCCTAGATTTAACTCGCCTGGAGACTGAGCAGCTGGAATTGGATCCTGAGCCAGTGCAAATTCAAGTAGTTTGCTCCCGTGCCTATTCCCAGGCGCGACAAAGACAGCACTCACAAGACCAATATTCAGAAAAATTAGCTGAAACAACCCTATTCACCCTAGAAATTGAGCCTGGCTTAGAAACGCTGATTGCCGACGAGCGCCGCCTCTGCCAAATGCTAGTGCATCTACTTGACAACGCCCTCAAGTTTACAGATGAAGGCGGTGAAATTGGTCTGAGGGTAAATCGCTGGGAAGGTTGGATTGCTTTTAGAGTCTGGGACACTGGCATCGGTATCCCTCTGTCTAAACAGCACTTGCTCTTTGAGAAATTCCAACAGTTGGAAGAACCCCTTGCCCGTCGCTTTGAGGGAGCTGGTTTGGGATTGGTTTTAACTCAACGCCTAGCTCGCTTGCACGGTGGAGATATCTCCTTTACTTCTAAAATTAATCAAGGCAGTGAATTTACCATACTATTGCCCCCCTGTCCCCCTCTCAGAAGCAATAGAGCAGGAAAAGATTTAAATGCTGAAAGTTTTAACCCTATCTCAGGTAAGTCACTGACGCCTTTACAATCTTCAACCAGAGACAAGTGCAACCGTTTGGTCTTGATTATCGAAACTGTACCCCAGTATCTGGAAATTTTGAGTGAACAGCTTGAGCATCTGGGCTATCGGGCAGTAATCGCTAGGTCTGGTATGGAGGCGCTCAACAAGGCACGTACTTTTCGCCCCTATGCCATTTTACTTAATCCTTTCCTACCGCAAATTTCCGGTTGGGAGGTCTTGAATCTACTTAAGTCCGATGCCCAAACTAAGGCAATCCCAGTCTTAGTCATGGCAACACTCTCAGAAAGACAACAGGCAGGCAATCATCAGGTTGATAGTTTCTTAAGTCTGCCTGTACAAGAGCAGGAACTGCGACAGAGCTTGGATAGTTTGCACAAGCAGCAGGAAAATACTAGCTGCTCTCTGACGATTTTACACCTGTCCCCTCTAGAAATACCTCCTAGCTCCTATGTCCTCAGTTCTGAGTTAAGCGCACTGCTGAGTTTTGAGCATTCAGAACTAAATTACCGGCTTCTCGAAGCTGATGATTTAGAACAGGCGGAATTACTAGTTCGTGTTTGGCACCCAGACGTGGTCTTACTAGACGGTAGCCCAATTGCCGATCCGCTGCTCTACTTGAAGCAGCTCTCACAATACACTGGCTTAACTTCTTTACCCCTAGTAACGCTAGATCATCAAACCACAGAAGCCGCTAATCAAGTAGGTGGTCTTTCCGTGTATCCTTGTTTAGCACAAGATAAACAGCAAAAAACTTCTGCCCTGCTGCAAGTGATTCAAATTGCTGCCGGAGTGAGTTGCCAGCGCAGTATTCTAGTTATGGATATCCCAGGACCAGGGACACAGTTACTGATTCGCCAAGACCAAGCACCTGCTGAAGCAACTGAGCACGACAACTCAAAGCTCTCAGAACTGGCGCTATATCCATACGAGATGGAAAGTTCTCAACAATTACAGGTTAGTAGGAAAACTATCTTACCTTGGCAGCATAAAACTGAAGACTTGCTTAAAAGTTTTCAAGATTCAAAGCCAACCTACCCTACTCCTGCCGAATTTAGCGCCAGCGTTACCAAGAAAGCTAAACTAACCAAGAATGCTGATGCGAGTTCCTCACTCTCACTGCGTACAACGCCAACAGCTTCAGTTTGGCACTATGGGAAGCAACTGTCCCATCTACAGGCTTCAACACCCTGGATCCAAGCACTGGTTCAATACCTCCAAACAGCTGGGTTTAGAAGCTTAATCTCCTGTTCTTGGCTAGAAGTATACCGTCAACTCCAAGCTCAAAGGGTTGACTTACTGCTAATTCGTTTAACAGATACTCTTGATCACAATACTCTGCTCAAGGGACTAGTTGCTCTGGAGCAACTGCCAAAGCTACCGCCGATTCTGATTTTGGATCAGCGATTAAACGCTACGTATCTAGATCAAGCTATCACTGAGAGGGAAGATTTGCATGCTCAGTTGGATTCACGCCTGAAAGCAATTGCTACTGAAATTCTTTGTGGCTCTTCCCAGTCGATGACTAAATTACTTGAGAAGATTCATCAGATCCTTTCTTAGTTTTAGGAATTCGATGAACAAACGCTTTATCTACTAATATACCTCCTTGCTAGAAAATATTAATAATAGGAAAAACCGGAGAGTGACAGAAGAGGATTATAGCAGTGCGCGCTGGTATGTTTACAAATTCAGGTAAGGAACAATTGCTAAAACCTTTGTTTGATAAGTTTTTCCATTCCCTGTTAAGAGTTCCCTGTTAAGAGTTCCCAGCGCGCAGCGCTATAACTCGGATGAGTTTGTAGGCACCGGCACTGCCTAAGCTAGTGTACTGGTTGGGCTTTAGTTTTGTTTCTTTGAGCTCTCCAGACTTGAGCAGGATCACGAATGAGGATTGAGGCTTCTTGAGTGTTACTTTTTTAATGTACGCCATCGCTTTTCTCTGTCGTGAAAAGTAATTAACTGGCCTTTGAGTGTAAAAAGCCACACTGGGTTTTTCAAAGCCAATCATGATTAACTCTTCTCCTGGCTGCCCCACCTGCGCAGCGTGCGCAGATAATTGTCGTAAGGGCAGCTGACGGGCCTCGTCCATCAGGAAGATTAGAGGCATCAATACCAAGATTAAAAAAGCGATAAACCCGACAAGATTTACACTCCAAAGCCAGCGCCACCAACGCTGTCGCAGCAACAATAGTCCAGTTAAAAGAGCTGTTGATCCCCAAATGAGGCACCCTCTCGTTGGTAAACCAGACTTTTGCAGCAATTCAGATAAATTAGGGGCAGCTGGGTCATAACCAAGTAGCTGAGAACCGTAAAAAACTACAGCAGCAATAACCACCAGCAATATTAAATTAAAAATACCACTAGGCAGGATTGGATCAAAGGGTCTAGAAGGCAAAGAAACAAAGTTGATTTTATCTTTCTCCCCATCTCCCCGAGCCATCCCCCCATCCCCGCGTCTCCCCCTCTCCCCATCTCCCCGAGCCATCCCCCCATCCCCGCGTCTCCCCCTCTCCCCCTCTCCCCATCCCCCCCTCTCCCCCTCTCCCCTACTTCCATACTCGCTCCACATCAAGGCTAAAAGAATCGCCGCTGCCGGCATCAGGGGAAGGACATAGCTTGGTAATTTAGTCACGGCAATGGTAAAAAAGCCAAAGATGCCAGCAAACCAAAACAGAGCAAAGAGACCTAAATGAGTAGAGCGTGGTGCAGATTGCCAGCGCTGGCGCTGCCAGAAGCGTATTCTGGTAATTGCCATAGGCAAGTAACTAGACCAAGGAGCAAAGCCAACTAGCACTACTAGGAAGTAAAAATACCAGGGAGCACCGTGACCATTGACAACACCAGTAAAACGCTCAAAATTATGGTAACCAAAAAATGATTCGAGATAGTCATCCCCATGGGCTATAGTTACCAAAATATACCAGGGCAGTGCAATGGTTAAGATGATTGTTATGCCTCTAACTAGGCGCATCTCCCGCAACACATCCCAAGCATTGCCCAAATAGAGTAGGAAGGTTCCAATAATGATTGCTGGTAAGACGATACCTACTGGTCCTTTGGCGAGGATTGCTAGAGCAATCAGCAAGTAAAAGGCGAGATACCATCGGTCTTTCGAGGTTGAGAACAGAGTTTTTTCTTTAACTTGTTCTGACTGAGCATACCCTAGAAAAAAACTTAGCAGAGCACAGCCCATACAGCCAGAGAGTAGCATATCAGAAACCCCGGTTCGTGCCCAGACAATTGTGAGGGGATTAAAGGCAATTAGGGCAGAACCAATCCAGGCAGATAGCCGCAGCTGGGGTTGCAATTTTGGGATTTTGGAGGGAGTATGCTTAATGTTGCTATTGCCCTCTAATCCAGAATTATGCAACTGAGTCAAGATAGCAGGACGACACACTCCATAGGATCGTAGTGTATAGAAGCCTAATACTGTTAAGGCGATCGCAGCAATGGCAGAGGGAAGTCGCACTGCCCATTCGTTGACACCAATAAGCTTATAGCCAATAGCCATTAACCAATATACCAATGGCGGCTTGTCAAAACGAGTATCACCGTTAAAATAGGGCGTGATCCAATCGCCTGTTACTGTCATCTGGCGGGCGGCTTCGGCAAATAGGGGTTCGGTTTCATCAACTAAACCTGTACTCCCTAAATGCCACAAAAAGGCTACCCAGCTAATCAAGAGCAACCAAATCACAGAAAATGTCCAGGCAATGGTTGGCTGTTGCTGCCAAAATTTCCACCAAGTTGTTGCTAAGCGATTAACCTTTAACTTCATCCTCAAATAATCATGCGTTAATTAGCAACCAATGCAGGTTGCATTCCCAAACCTTAATTTAGCTGGAAATGAGGGCGCTACTTGGGAAGGTATTGCCTTTGGTTAATCTGGCATAAGTGGAGATTGGGTAAATTTGAGGCGAGTTAAAATGTAGTTTTAGCGTTTTGATCTCTTCTTTGTCAGCATCTGATGCAGAATACTCGTCTTAATAATCTCTTTGATGTCATCTTGTCGCGGCTGGGGCAATGGTTTATTAATCCCTGGCGGCGCATTTCGCTAATTTTGATTAGTTTGCTTTTGGGCATTTTCCTGGGAACAGCAGTTTCTACTACAGCTGGACAAACTGCTGACTGGGATGTTCTTGCTGCTGGGGTTTTAATTATCTTTACAGAAACTATTAGCCGCTTTGTTTATGGTAGTAATCGGCGACGTACTTCATCTACTAAAGGTTTATCTAGAGGTTCGCTTTGGGTTGAATCCCTCAATGCTCTGAAAATTGGCCTCGTTTACAGTATGTTTTTGGAAGCTTTCAAGCTTGGTTCTTAATTTAATACTATCTTCAGTCTCCACCTTACTATTAGCAGTATGAGGTACATTCAATTGTCTTGCACCTACTCCCTACTCCCCACTCCCTACTCCCTAAAACCCAAGAAGAAGTACCTCACTAGATAGAGAAGGGCTATATAACCTTACATCTTGGTTTTCTTCGTCAATCTCTTCACAATTTTGTTATAACTTAAATTGCTCTAATTACTATCTGAACCCTCTTTAATTGCTCTGGGGAGAGAATAAAGATTGAACTTGTTTTCATACTGTTTTTGCAACTCAGATCCCAATAGTTGCAACAAAAATTCGACATTTCAAGTATTCTCTGACAAGCTTGACAAAAGAGAGTGATGCTAATAGGAAACAAAGAAAATGCTAGGGGAACTAATCGAAGTAGCAACCAAGTTGTTTGAAATCAGCGATCGCTTCAGACAAACAGAAGACAACCAGCGTCAAAGAATTGTCGAGTACTTTCTTAAAATTGAGAAATGTCTATGTGAGAGTGCGGAGCAACTCAGAAATAGTCAAATACCTAACAATGAATGGGGGGAGCTTAAGGTTCATGCCGATCATTTACCAGCAATACTTGGTCAGGAGATAGGTGAAGAAAAGGCAAAGGAATTATCTCTTCTACTAAAGAAAATTGTCAACAATACACCAACGGCTCAGGATATCGCATCTATAGAGGTTGTTGCAGGCACATTTAAGGGACTTTCAGTCACTATTTCTGCAGCTACCAAACAAACAGGAAACCGACAAAGCAAAACAAGGCGATTTAGAGGTCGCAGAAATTTCATTTACACAGCTGTCGGTACATCAGTGGGACTAACTGCTGGTTGGTTTGCTGGTCAACATACCCCACATATTGAATGGAACATGAGTACCGTTTTCGGTGAGAGTACTAGAGACACTATCCTTTATAAAGCTCCAGAAATGCTATGTGAACGCATCAAACAAATGACCAATCAGCGCTTTATTATTAACTTAGATAGAACTAAAAAAATAGGAACAGATGACATCTTAAAAGAGGTTCACAATGGCAAGATACAGTGTGGTTACAGCGGGATTTACTACAATGAACCAAAATATAGAGTTCTCTTTTTTGGTTCTGCTATACCTTTTGGTCTAAATCCTCAAGAGCAAAATGCTTGGCTCAATTATAAGAATAATCCTGATGATGAACTGACATATATGCAGACAATTTATCAAAAAAGAGGTTTAAATGTGATTCCCTTTCCAGCAGGGTCTACGGGAAAACAAATGGGTGGATGGTTTAAACGAGAGATTACCTCAATAGATAAATTTCAGGATTTAAAGATGCGTATTCCTGGACTAGGAGCAGAGGTTTTACGAAAATTAGGTGTTCTAACTGATATAGATTTAATCGGTCAATTGATTCCTATAAACGAAATTATTAAAAAACTCAAAGACGGTACACTAGATGCTGCCGAGTGGATCGGACCCTATGATGATTTGAAATTGGGATTAGATTTAGATGTAGCACCATATTATTACACCCCTGGTTGGTGGGAGCCAGGTACGACATTTGATGTACAGGTCAATAGAGAAGCCTGGAATAAATTACCAGAGTCATATCGGGAGATTTTCAAAGCTGCTTGCCTTGAAACTCATCTGAAAATATCGGTCGAATACGATGATAAAAACAGCAAAGCACTGGAACAAATTCGCCAAAAAGGCATTAAAATAAAAAACTTTAGTCCTGATATTTTGCAAGCAGCTAAGGAAAAAACAGATGAACTGTTGAAAACTTACGCTGAGCAAGACTCAATTTTTGCAGAAGTTTATCAAGAATGGAATAGCTTTAGAGAGAGAATACAAGCATGGTCTAAGTTCAATTAGATCTAATCTTTTCTATAGGTGCGATTCAACTAATAATCAATGACGATAATATCCCTAAGTCAAATCCTCAATAACTGGACACAAGGACAAACGCCAACGGCTTTTGAGTGGCAGCAGTTGGCACGTGAAGCATTAGCAGTACCCCAACAGGCAAAGGCATTCGGGATCACACCAACAAATGTTGAGGAGAAAATTCAGGCGCGAGGAAATCTCTTCGAGGTTGTTTATCCAGAAGTTCTCTCCCTTAAGGCTTTTCATGCTGCTACTACCAACGAGCAAGTTAGAACCCTAACTCTTTTATCTTTATGGAACCTGTGGCTGCCCTTAGCACTGCAACTAGCTTCGTGGAAACAGGAGCTGGGACGTCCTTTGATTCAGGGGATATTAGGTGTACAGGGAACTGGAAAAACTACCCTAGCAGCTATCTTAAGTCTGATTCTGGCTCATTTAGGTTACCGCACTCTTAGTCTTTCCTTAGATGACCTTTACAAAACTTATCAAGAGCGACAACGCCTTCAACAACAGGATCCTCGTTTGATTTGGCGAGGACCGCCGGGAACTCATGATTTGGAGTTGGGCATCGAGCTATTAGAACAACTGCGCTCTACTAACGGTAAGCAGCAATGTCTTGTGCCTCGCTTTGATAAGTCTGCTTGGGTAGGTGCTGGCGATCGCACTACTCCAGATCTAGTTACAAATATTGATATTGTACTGTTTGAAGGCTGGTTTGTTGGGGTCAGACCAATTGAGCTAGCACTGTTTAATAGTTCAATGCCAACACCAATTGATAGCCCTGATGATCGATTATTTGCTCACGACATGAATGAGCAACTCAAGCATTATCTACCTTTGTGGGAAAAATTAGACCGATTGATAATTCTTTACCCCATTGACTATCGCTTCAGTTTACAATGGCGACTCCAGGCTGAACAGCAAATGATTGCTACTGGCAAATCAGGGATGAATAACTCACAAATAAGTGATTTTGTCAAGTATTTTTGGAAAGCACTCCACCCAGAACTATTTATTACGCCTCTAACTAAAAATCCTAGTTTGGTAGACCTAGTGATTGAAATCAATCGTGATCATAGTGTCGGTGCTGTTTATCGACCAAGTGAACTTATCGACTAATTTATCGCGAAATTAGGGTAGAATGGGCTTTCGCTCTGATCAAAGTTAATTTCACAGGTAGCGTTATCTAAACTACAATCTAATAATCAACCCCTATATATAGCGTTATCCTTGCTTGAGTCTTCAATCAAAACTATGAATCATTTACTCGAGTGGCAAGCCAGTTGTGTTGATAAACAGCTGACTAGCCTCAATGTTACTGCTCTCGAAGGCTCTTGTCCGTCCGAATATCTGTTATACTCTGATGCCATCCCTAGACGTAATGATGGCAGAGTTAGCGATCGCATTCTCAAGCGTTATGAACACACACAACAGGGTGGATGGTGGTGTTCAGGGGTTGATCTACTTACTGGTGAAGATGACCTCTGGGGCTGTTTTAAACCAAGCCAACCGCGTCGTAGCAAAGATTCCCAAAAGTTGATTAAGTATGAACATCCCCCTAAAGAGCCAACAGGAATCTTTGCCCTGCGAGTTCCACTTCATTTGTGGCAGTGTATCGCCAATCGCTACGGGGAAGTAGGGGCAGCAGAGGAAGAGTTTTCTGGCTCTAGTTTAGGAAATGAACAGGATGTTTCTAGTTCTGATCAACAGAACCTCCGTTTCTGGCAGTGGGTGATTGATCACCCTAAACTTCCTGTATGTATCACTGAGGGAGCTAAAAAAGCTGGAGCATTACTGACAGCTGGTTATATTGCTATTGCTCTTCCCGGAGTTCATGGTGGCTATCGGATACCGAGGGATGAACAGGGAAATCGCATCGGGAACTCTCGCCTTATCCCTCAACTGGAGAAGTTAGCTAGCCAAAACAGACCGATTTATATTGTATTTGACCAAGACTCGAAGCCTAATACTATCAAGGCAGTTAATGCTGCGATTAGAAAAACAGGATATCTGCTGAGTAAAGCCGGTTGTGAGGTTAAAGTCATCACTTGGAATTCCCAACTGGGTAAAGGAGTTGATGACTTAATTGCTACTCATGGTCAAAGTGCTTTTGAGCAGGTTTATCAAAGAGCAAACTCTCTTGATACTTGGAAAGCCCAGTCTTTAGCGAAGCTAACCTATCGTGTTGATATTAGGCTCAACTGCCGTTATATCCCAGAGTTGCCTATTCCTGAGAGCGCTAGACTCATAGGTATTAAATCCCCTAAAGGTACAGGCAAAACTCAGCTATTAGAAAGCATCGTATCTCAGGCAATCAAAAACAAGCAGCGGATTTTGGTTGTAGGGCATCGGGTGCGATTGGTGGAGGCACTGTGCCAGCGTTTTGGACTCAATTATATTACTGAGGTATTTGATCATCCGCAGGGAAAGATATTAGGATATGGTCTTTGTCTTGATTCCCTACATCCGTCTTCTCAAGCTCAATTTAGTGCTGACAACTGGTTCGATGGGGTAGTGATTATTGATGAAGTTGAACAAGTCCTTTGGCATGGGTTGAATTCTAGCACCTGTCAGAGTAATCGCGTTGCTATTCTCAAGTCTCTCAAAAATCTAATTCAGAATGCTTTGGGAGGTTCGGGGAAGGTATTTGTTGCTGATGCTGATTTAAGTGATATTTCTATAGATTACTTGCTTAATTTAGCAGGATTTAACCTGCAACCATTAATTATCGAAAATGATTGGCAGCCAGAATTAGATGATTCATGGGTGGTAAATAGCTATGGAGAAAGTACTCCCGATAAATTAGTAAGAGACTTGGAAACACATATTAGGGAAGGAGGAAAACCCTTTGTCTGTCTTTCAGCACAGAAGACTAAAAGTAAATGGGGAACTCGTAATCTAGAAGCATACCTCAATAAGCAATTTCCTCAACTCCGAATACTGCGCATCGATTCTGAATCCCTGGCAGAACCAAATCATCCGGCTTGTGGATGCATCAGTAATCTTAACCAAGTTTTGGGTAAGTATGATGTTGTTTTAACTAGTCCAGCCATTGAAACGGGAGTGAGTATTGATCTTCGTAGGCACTTTACCTCAGTCTGGGCAATTGCTCAAGGAGTTCAAGCTGAAAATAGTGTCAGGCAGGCTTTAGGGCGAATTCGAGAAAATATTCCTCGGTTTATTTGGGTGGCACCTTACAGCTTTAATAAAGTGGGCAATGGTTCGACTTCTATACCCTCATTACTTTCCTCTGGACATCGCCTCACTCAACTCAATATTCGCTTGCTACAACAATCGGATTTTGAGGCACTTGAAGATTTAGATGTGAGCTTTCAGGCAGAGTCTTTGATGTGTTGGGCAAAGATGGCAGTTAGATTCAATGCCTCAATGCTTAATTATCGAGAATCTGTATTGTCAGGGTTAGTGGCAGAAGGGCATCAAGTTAAAGAAGTAGTTGTTAATACCTCTTCAAGCCAGGGAAAAAAGCGGCAAGGGAATTCGCTTAAACAACAATCTCAAGCAGAAACTAATTCTCTTAAAGAGGCAATTACTGCTGTTAGAAACCAAAACTACCAGGCAGAGTGTGACGCTGTTGCCTCTGCCAGCGAGATTAGCGATCGCCAATATCAAATCATCAACAAACGGATGGTTAAAAGTCTAGCTGAAAGACGTTCTCAGCGCAAGCGAGAATTGAAACTGCGCTATGGCATTCCTGTGACGGCACAACTGGTAGCCCAAGATGATCAAGGTTGGTATCAAAAACTACAAATACATTATTATCTAACTTTAGGTCGTCAATATCTAGCAGAAAGGGATTCTACAGTAGCAAGAAAGTTAATTCAGCTTGGGAATGGTAGTATATTTTTGCCTGATTTTAATCGCAACCAATTAGGAGCGATTATTGGCACCATGGAACTTTTGGGCATCCCCGTTTTACTGGCAGATAAAGAGCGAGAATTGAGAAATACTGATCAGGATTTGCAGGCGATGGCAGCACTTGCCCTTGCTAATCGTTCTGGTATTAAAACGGCGGTGGGTATTGGTATAGCTAAGAATTCTACACCAATTGTTATTGTTAGACGTTTCTTAGATAAAATTGGCTTTGCACTCAAATGTATCCGTACAGAAAGCCAAGGGAGAAAGCGAGTTAGAGTTTATCAACTTCTCAGTCCTAATGATGGTAGGGTTGAGGTGTTTAAGTACTGGTTGAACTGTGATAGTCAGACATTAATTATTGGTGATGGTGGGCGAAATGATTATTCTGTTGAGGTGGATATTACTAATGATTTAGTAAGTTCGGGTGAAGTTGAAGGTGTTCAACTTTGTCTTGGTTTTGAGCTATAGGGAATAGTTGACATCTCCCCGCTTTGAAAAACGGGGATTCTAAGCCGATGTTGCTCCGGGGTTTAAAAACACCCTCCGCAACGCTTGCTTACGATATGACTTACTTAAAGAAGTAATTATAGCAGTGCGCGCTGGTATGTTTACAAATTCAGGTAAAGAACAATTGCTAAAACCTTTGCTTGATAAGTTTTTCCATTCCCTGTTAAGAGTTCCCTTTAAATCAAAATAGGATGTCCTAACCGACATGTCCGTTGCTATACTATACATGCTTGCGCTTTTTCTCGGGCAAATTTCGGGGTGCGATTCCCCTGCCTTGGTAAAACTGTCGCTCCAAATTTCCCAAACCAAACCAAATACAGCCGCCGCTTAAAACAGCCAAGGTGAAAATGGTAAAAGTTATGATCGAAACCTGGCTCTGAATCAACACCAGCAAAGGAAGTAGTAACCAAACTAGTGCTATGCTCACAGCTAATCCCATCCTCAACCTTTGCAAGTTGGTTAAGGCAGCACGGCAACTAGCGCATTTTTTCGTATGGGAATGGTATCTCTCAAGCAGAACTTCCTTAGGAAGTGGCGGTGGCAGAGTTTTTCCTGGAAAGAGTTGGGCATGATATTGATTAACCCAAGAATGCAACTGGAAAACATAAAGATCCGCTTTGGTTGGCAAATAAAAAGCTTTGTTAAAATTAGCACTGCCTCCTAGTGCTTCGAGATAACGTTGTTGGTAGTGTAGGAAAATCTGATCATCTTCGAGTACCCCATTTTGCCCCAAGTGTGAGTACCAGCGCGGTGTCAGTTTGATAAATAGCCCTGGTAATTTTGAAGAGAACCGGAAAGGAAAGCGGGCAAAAAGCCTACATTCTCCCTTACGAATAGGAGTTGCATAGACTACTGTTAGGGTTCTACCAAACTGCTTAGAGGTTAGGTCATGCCACACTAGCCCAGGAGCGATGAAAGTAGTATCCTGCCTGCCTAGAGTTCCTTTCCTCGGTCCTTGAGCCCAAGTTCCTGTAAAACCCCACTTGCCTGATTCTACGATCTCCAATTCTACAGGAGATACGTTGGCACGGTTGCCGACGGTGCGGTGATGGGTGTAAGGGATATGGCTGGAGTCGAGGATGTTTTCGATCAAAGTCAGGGCATCATAGGGTAGGTCTCGAAAGGTATTTAGACAAATCCAGCCCTCTGGTTCTTGTTCAAGGGGTTCAATAATGGGAACTTTAGTCCTGAGTGCATTCTCTACTGAACCAGGATAGACGAATAATAGTCCTTGACGCACTATCGTGGGCAGAGAAGTTACGCACGCCCGTTGAGAAGTTTCTGCCTTGGCTCCTGCCACTTGCTGCGGAATCTGCTCACACTTGCCTGTTCCAGAAAAAGACCAGCCATGATAAGGACATTCTAGCCATCCTTGCTCGTTAATTCTACCTTCCGAAAGGGTAGCTAAACGATGGGGGCATTTATCTACAAATGCTCGCCACTGCTGTTGATTTCTGTCCCACCAAAGCACAAGATCTTGTTCTAGTAAAGTGAAACGAGTTAGTTGAGACTTGTCTAAATCTTCGACATAATAGACAGGATACCAAACCTCTTGCCAGTCAAAGCGTTCTGGGTCTAGTCCACCAGCAGGGAGTTCTTCTGTTGCTCTGATTGGGGATTTTACTGAAAGCGGAGAATTCTCGGAATGTATAACGCTGTTAGACATGACGGAAGTCTTAAACAAGAATTTGGTTTTCCCTACACCAAAAATGTAACAAGTTTTTAACGGTAGTGTTGGGGAAGTGTTGGAAAATAAGCTGATGGTCTAAAGTAACTACAGTTTAAGCTAAACATTTAAATAATATGGCAGTAGTAGATACGAGAAAATGTGAAGCGGCTAAAATAGCTTTGCGTCAGGCGCTTGCTGCTAGTGGCGGCAATACTAAGGACGAAGCTGTAATTGCTGCTATTGATAATCTTACCCAACTGAATCCAACTACGGCACCAGCACGTAGTGAAACACTTCTTGATAGTCAATGGTTATTAATTAACGCGCCCAATTTTCCAGGAGGTAAGCAACTTCCAGATGGTAAATTTACCTATACCCTAGGTCGTCTTGCTTTTAATATGTTTCAACCAACACAATTAAAATTGGTTATTGACCGAGTTCTACAACCTGTTCGTTTATTAGAAAATAAACAACAGCGAAGCCACGATATTGTGGTCGAGTTTACAACAATTGATGAATCTTTTCCCAAGCTGTCTGGGATTGTTAAAAACCAAGGAGTTTGTCATCCCATTAGCGATACACTGTTGCAAGTAAAATTTACGGGAGGAACTCTAGCACCGCAAGAGGGAATGAATATCAAAGATTGGCAAGCAGTTTTTGGCAAGCAGCACCAGCCTGGAAAGAAAAGTTGGCAAGAAAAGTTGATGTCCGGTTTTTTTAAGCTCATCTTCGGTTTAGTGCCACCAAAAGCAATGAATCCAGATACTGGAGAAGTTTCTTTCACCATGAATAGATCACCGAGAGGTAGCTTAGAAATCCTTTATCTGGATCAAGAACTTCGGATAACTCGTGGAAACAAAGGGACACTCTTAGTATCTGAACGGCAATAATTTAACAATAAGGTTTTAGATATTAGGTGTTAGATTATAGGTTTTAGATGATTACACATACTTTTGGGAAAAGATATGACTAACTACGAAATCGAAGCCCAAGAATGGTGGGTGCAGCGATGGAACGATTTGCTCAATTCCTATCGCTTTAAGAAGCGTTTGGAAAGGGGACGCCAGTATGCTAAAGAAGGCAACATTCTCAGCATTGAATTTCAAGGCTCAGAGGTAGTGGCGAAGGTACAAGGTACAGCTCCCGAACCTTATGAACTTTCCATTTCCATTGATCCTTTCACTGATGAAGACTGGGATTTTGTGGTAGAAACTATGTCCCAGCAAGCGATTTATTCAGCGCAGCTATTAGCAGGAGAGATGCCGCACAACATAGAGGAAGTCTTTACTGCCAGTGGTTTGAGTTTATTTCCTTTCACACTCCCGGAAGTACATTCTCGTTGTAGCTGCCCTGACCCTAAAAACCCATGCAAGCATATTGCTGCAGTTTACTATGAATTGGGCAATCGCTTTAGTGAGGAACCCTTTGTTTTGTTCCAATTGCGGGGACGCACTAAAGAAAAAGTTCTTGATCAACTTCGTCAGCTCAGAAGTACGGGAACTATTGTACAGGGAACCAGCGCCGCAGGGGAAAATCAGAGTACTAAAGTAATCAAAAATTCAGAATCTGAACAGCAGAATCGGCAGCTTCCTATTGATCTTGAGCAATTTTGGCAATACTATGAGCCATTAGATCCTTCGCTGGTTGTAATTGCGCCACCAGTAGATGACCGCAGTGTACTCGATGTCTTAGGGAAGATTCCCCTGGCAACTGCTGATGAGGGAGTGATGCAATATTTGAAGGGAGTTTATCAGAGTGTGACGCAGCAGGCGATGATCTCGGCACTAAATCGAGAGGATTAAGGACTTCCAATCGAGCAGGGGGGGATGGCTCGGGGGGAGGGGGAGACGCGGAGATGGGGAGACGCGGAGATGGGGGGAGGGGGAGACGCGGAGATGGGGGGAGGGGGAGACGGGGAGACGGGGGGAGGGGGAGACGGGGAGAGGGGGAGACGCGGAGATGGGGGGAGGGGGAGAGGGGGAGAGGGGGAAGAGG
>JAAHGS010000056.1 GCA_010692645.1 Symploca sp. SIO2E9 | reverse complement strand
CGGGGGGATGGGGAGACGGGGGGATGGGGAGACGGGGGGATGGGGAGACGGGGGGATGGGGAGACGGGGGGATGGGGAGACGGGGAGAATGGAATGAACAAGTAATAAGCAATAAACATTCTTGTCTTAACTTATTACTTATTACTTATTACTTATTACTTATTCTTCTTCTCTTCCCGATTCGGTAAATCCCAGATGACTTCATATTTGGTGTCGGGGACATTTTCACGCCACCACTGAAGATGTCCTTCTGCATCTGATTTGGTGCGATAGCGATCGATAATTGACCATTGCAATTTGTTGTGCAATAGACGAGCGATTGCCCACGGCTTGAGTCTGTCTCGATAGGACATAATTTAATTGTCTCCTTTGACTAGAAGGGGAGCCAGAGCCAGCCTGTGAGAGTGAATGACTTCAGGCTGGCTTTTTTTCTGGGTTACATTTGTAACAATATTAATTTACTACAACAGCTTTATTAACACAACTATTTTGAGAAAAAAGTTTACAACTAATTCCTCCCAGTATTGGGGTGCTAGGGGTGCGAGGGACTTAAACTCTTTTTACCCCCAATATTAGGTGGTTAGGGAGGCAGAGGGCTTTGAGGATATATTCCCCCCAAAGTTGGGGGGCAAGGGGGGCGAAATAGAATCAATTGCGTAAGTACAGATTTTGCACTATTGTCGGTAAACTACTTTTACCGGGGTGAACGAAATTTTGTGTGGGACTTGAATTCTCCGCGTCTCCGCGTCTTTAATTTCCTAGAGACGTTAGATTGCATTTCTGTAGAGACGTTGCAATGCAAAGTCTCTACAATAAGGTAAGGAAACAGTTCAAACCCTTGCCTACCCCTCAATAAGCGCAAATGGTTGATTGGAGTAGATATTTAGAATCAATCTGCCAAAAGTACGCCCAATGGTGGCGGGTTTACACGATTACAGATGTGGTAGGAAAGCAGCAGGCTCAGCCACACCAAGCGCCTCTGCTATTTGATTTTGGACTAATGGTGCAGACTCTGGAGAGGGATAAGCCAGAGGCAGATAGAAGTGAGCAAAAAATTGAGCGCTTGGGCGTGCTGGAAGGGTTGCGCAAATATGCGCCAGAGCATGTTTTACTGGTAGGGCGTCCAGGTTCGGGTAAATCAACGGCATTGGTGCGGCTGTTGTTGGAAGAAGCAGGGCAGGGGAAGCAGGGGAAGTTAAGCAAAATTCCTGTACTAGTTGAGTTGCGTTATGTTCAGACTTCAGTACTGGCAAGAGTGCAGGCGTCTTTGCAAGAGCATGATTCAGATTTGGATGTGGATGAGCAGAAGCTCAAAACCTGGCTGCGTCAGGGAAATTTGCTGCTGCTGTTGGATGGATTAAATGAGTTGCCTTCTGATGAGGCACGACAGCAGGTGAGAGTACTTCAGAAGGATTATCCCCAAACGCCGATGATTTTCACGACGCGGGATTTGGGGGTAGGGGGTGATTTTGGTATTGCCAAGAAGCTGGAAATGCAGCCTTTAACTGAAGTACAAACGCAACAGTTTATCGGCAATTATCTACCTCAACAGAAAGAGCAAATGTTGCAACAGTTGGGTAGTCGATTGCGGGAGTTGGGGCAAACGCCACTTTTGCTGTGGATGTTGTGTTCTTTGTTCCAATTCAAGGGGGAAGTACCGCCAAATCTGGGATTAGTGTTTCGTCAGTTTGCCCAGAGTTATCAGCAGCAATTGAAGCCGGATGTGGTGGTAGAGTCGCGCCGTTGGTGGCAGTTGCTGTTGGAACATCTGGCTTTTAGGATGACTCAAGGGGAAAATCAGACTGATTTGCGAGTTGCAATTCCCAGGCAAGAGGCAGAGGAGATTCTGACAGGCTTTTTGCGCAATGAGGAGTTTGAGAAGGCTCGTGATTATGCTCTGTGCTGGCTGCCAGAATTACTTAATCATCATTTGATTCAGTTGGGGGCAGGTAATCAGATTGAGTTTCGACATCAACTGATTCAGGAATATTACACGGCAGAAAGTCTGCTGAAGCTGTTATCGAGTCTCAGTGATGAGGAATCGAGTCTCAGTGATGAGGAGTTGAAGCGAGAATATCTGAATTATCTCAAATGGACAGAACCTCTGGTACTGATGCTGGAGTTGGTGGATAACCAGGCGCAGGCAGTGCGAGTGGTGCAGTTAGCTTTAGAGGTGGATTTGTTGTTAGGAGCGAGGTTGGCGGGGGCTGTTAAAGCCAAGTGGCAAGAGCAAACAGTGAGTTTAGTTGCTTGGTTAGAAATTCCTCAGTTATTCAAAATCAAGCTTTTGGGGTTAACAAAATCTGAGGGAGCTATTTCTTTTCTCATTAGTGCTATTGAAGAGCAAGACTCTGATGTGCGTGAAAGAGCAGCATATACTCTGGGAAAAATCGGCAGCCAAGCAGCAATTCCTGCTCTGATTAGTGCTCTTGAAGAGCAAGACTTTTCTGTGCGTTGGAGAGCGGCATATGCTCTGGGAAAAATCGGCAGTGAAGCGGCAATAAAGGCTCTGATTAGTACTCTTGAAGACCAAGACTCTTATCTGCGTGGGAGTGCGGCAGATGCTCTGGGAGAAATCGGCACTGAAGCGGCAATTGATGCTCTCATTAGTGCTCTTGAAGACCAAGACTCTGATGTGCGTGTGAGAGCGGCAGATGCTCTGGGAAATATCGGCAGCCAAGCCGCAATTGATGCTCTCATTAGTGTTCTTGAAGAGCAAGACTCTTATCTGCGTATGAGTGCGGCAGATGCTCTGGTAAATATCGGCAGTGAAGCGGCAATAAAGGCTCTCATTAGTGCTATTGAAGAGCAAGACTCTGATGTGCGTAGGAGTGCGGCAGATGCTCTGGGAGAAATCGGCACTGAAGCGGCAATAAAGGCTCTCATTAGTGCTCTTGAAGAGCAAGACTCTGATGTGCGTAGGAGTGCGGCAGATGCTCTGGGAGAAATCGGCACTGAAGCGGCAATTGATGCTCTCATTAGTGCTCTTGAAGACCAAGACTATAATGTGCGTAGTATAGCGGCAGAAGCTCTGGGAAAAATCGGCAGCGAAGCCGCAATTGATGCTCTCATTAGTACTCTTGAAGACCAAGACTATTATGTGCGTTGGAGAGCGGCAGAAGCTCTGGGAGAAATCGGCAGCGAAGCCGCAATTGATGCTCTCATTAGTGCTCTTGAAGACCAAGACTATAATGTGCGTATGAGTGCGGCAGAAGCTCTGGGAGAAATCGGCAGCGAAGCCGCAATTGATGCTCTCATTAGTGCTCTTGAAGACCAAGACTCTGATGTGCGTAGGAGTGCGGCAGATGCTCTGAGAAAAATCGGCAGCCAAGCCGCAATTGATGCTCTCATTAGTACTCTTGAAGACCAAGACTCTGATGTGCGTAGGAGTGCGGCAGATGCTCTGAGAAAAATCGGCAGCCAAGCCGCAATTGATGCTCTCATTAGTACTCTTGAAGACCAAGACTCTTATCTGCGTAGGAAAGCGGCAGAAGCTCTGGGAGAAATCGGCAGCGAAGCCGCAATTGATGCTCTCATTAGTGCTCTTGAAGACCAAGACTATAATGTGCGTATGAGTGCGGCAGATGTTCTGGGAAAAGTCGGCAGCGAAGCCGCAATTGATGCTCTCATTAGTACTCTTGAAGACCAAGACTATAATGTGCGTAGGAGAGCGGCATATGCTCTGGGAAAAGTCGGCAGCGAAGCCGCAATTGATGCTCTCATTAGTACTCTTGAAGACCAAGACTATAATGTGCGTAGGAGAGCGGCATATACTCTGGGAGAAATCGGCAGCGAAGCCGCAATTGATGCTCTCATTAGTACTCTTGAAGACCAAGACTATAATGTGCGGAGTATAGCGGCATATGCTCTGGGAAAAATCGGCAGCGAAGCCGCAATAAAGGCTCTCATTAGTGCTCTTGAAGACCAAGACTTTAATGTGCGTAGGAGAGCGGCAGAAGCTCTGGGAAAAATCGGCACAGAAGCAGCAATAACGGCTCTAATTACAGCTCTAGAAGATCAAAAATTTGTTACAGCTAATAATGGCGATACACTCGATCGCACAATCGAAGCAATTGAGACTATACAAGAACGCTGCCAATACTACAACCCAACTAAACTCAAAATGGAAATAAGTAACTATAATAACTTGCCGTGTGCTGTTATCCTCACTGCTATTCCTATTGAATTTAAGGCTGTTCGCGCTCACTTGATAAATCTTAAGGAAGACGAACATCCAGAGGGAACTATTTACCAACGAGGAAACTTCTTATCTAACAATCAATCATGGCAAGTAGGAATTGTTCAAATCGGTGCAGGCAATGCCGAAGCTGCAGTAGAAACCAAAAGAGCGATCGACTACTTTAAACCCAATGTTTTACTATTTGTTGGGGTAGCAGGTGGAATCAAAGATGTTTCCCTCGGTGATGTAGTAGCAGCAACGAAAGTTTATGGCTATGAGTCTGGCAAAGTTGTAGAGGAAACTTTCCTGCCTAGACCAAATGTAAGTACTGTAAGTTATCGTCTAGAACAGAGAGCTAAAGCTGAAGCTAATAAAGAAGATTGGTTACAGAGAATTAGAGAATCGATTCCACAACCCAAACCTCGTGCCTTCACAGGAGCCATAGCCGCAGGCGACAAAGTTTTAGCTTCAACTAATTCTGATGTTTATGAGCTTCTGCGTTTAAATTATGGTGACGCGCTAGCGGTAGAGATGGAGAGTCATGGTATTCTCAAAGCTGTTCGTGCCAATCCAGAAATAAATGCACTAATCATTCGTGGAATCTCTGATTTAGTTGATGGTAAAAGCAATGCAGATGCTGCTGGCTATCAGGAGAAAGCGGCACACCATGCCAGTGCCTTTGCCTTTGAAATTTTGGCAAAATTTACTATAGAAAATAAATAAACAATTATGCTCTTAGAATTAAAACAATTAAAAATTCAACCAGGACATCAACTACTGCTTGAAGATATAGCAGATGAGCAAATACCTGTTATTATTTAAGTAAGGGGTATTTCAATTCATGGATTTAATCTTTCTAATTGATAAAATGAAACAGCCGGGATTTTATCCTCACCCGGTTCAAGAACCCATTGAACTCATTCAAACCCACATTTCCTATGTGTTTCTCACAGGGGATTACGTTTACAAAATTAAAAAACCAGTTAACCTGGGTTTCCTAGACTTCTCAACCTTGGAACTTCGGCAGCATTTCTGCTTACAAGAACTACAGATGAATAAGCCCAATGCCCCCGAAGTTTACCTGGAAGTCTTGCCCATTAGTCAAACTGGCGATAACTTTATCCTTGGTGGTAATGGTCAGATTGTAGAATATACTCTCAAAATGCGCCAATTTCCCCAAGAAGCGCTGCTGATTGAGATGTTTGAACAAGGCAAACTCCAAGAATCCCATATGGAAGAATTGGGATTAACAGTTGCCCGTTTCCATGCCCAAGCCCAAACTAATGATTACATCCGCAGCTTTGGGAAACCTGCCCAAATTCGTGAGGCAATTGACAATAATTATTGGCAAACACAAAAGTACATCGGTGGGCCTCAAACTCAACAGCAGTATGAGGAAACCAAAAAGTATACCGATAAATTCTTTGCTCAAAACCAGGAATTATTAACCCAACGCCTTCAAAATAACCGGATTAAAGAATGTCATGGAGATTTGCACCTGAGAAATATTTGCTTCTGGCATGACAAAATTCAACTATTTGACCGCATTGAATTTAATCAACAGTTCCGCTTTGTTGATGTAATGTACGATGTCGCCTTTACAGTCATGGATTTAGAGGCGAGGGGTGCTAAAAAACTAGCTAATGCCTTCTTAAATACCTATTTAGACCAAACAGGAGACTGGGAAGGTTTGCAAGTATTGCCCTTATACTTGAGTCGGCAGGCCTATGTTCGAGCCAAGGTGAATTCCTTTTTGCTAGATGACCATAATATTCCAGAAGCGGCAAAGCAAGAAGCCCAAGCAACAGCATCAGATTATTACCGACTAGCGTGGGAGTATACCAAATCCAGAAAGGGAAGCTTGATGTTAACCTCAGGTTTATCTGGTTCTGGTAAAACAACAGTAGCTAGGTATCTAGCGCGATATCTAGGAGCAATTCACCTGCGCTCAGATGTCCTACGTAAAAACTTAGCAGGTATTTCCTTAGAACAACGGGGTGGAGATGAACTTTACACCCCAGCAATGACTCAAAAGACATATCAGCGCTTATTAGAACTTGGTATCAAACTAGCAAACCTTGGCTTCCCAGTAATTTTAGACGCCAAATATGACAAACTTGCCTTGAGGGGAGAAGTGATTGCCCAAGCCAACAGCTACCGGTTGCCAGTACAAATTATCCACTGTATTGCCCCAGAATCAGTTTTACGCGATCGCCTTTTATCACGCACTAACGATGTCTCTGATGCTACAGCAGATTTGATTGAGCAACAACAAGCAGCAGCTGAAGCCTTCACAGATGCAGAAAAATCTCTAGTGATTAGCTTGGATACAACTCAGGAGTGGAAATCAAAGCTTGTAGGTTCATAAGTACCTGGACAAAAAAAAGTTTGCTGGTTGAGGTTGGGTGTGGGGTGTAGGGTGTAGGGTGTAGGGTAACTTTGACGGATTTCATGATTCTTTACACAGAGCCATTTATTTATGTCCGACTACTTAGTTCATTCTTGATTGTTCATTGGCCTATGAACCATGAACCGAGTATTGGCAAGCTCTAAAGCTCCGCGTAATATAAAAACAATAAATCATCAAGACATCTTTAAATCATAGAATGCACAATTATGGCAACAAACAAAGATAGTTCCTCCGAAGGATTTGCCACAGCCCTACAGCTTTGGCTATTTTTTCTATTCAGCTTTTTATTTCTTGGCTATCCAGTGGAATTAAGTATTTTGCTTGGTGCTATTGGGGGGGCAGCTGGTGGCTGGATAGTTAGCTGGTGGAATAGCAAGGATGCATCTGCTCCCTCAAAGCAAGTTGAGGAGCAACAGGAGGAGGAAAGATCTTCTTCATTGAGTGGGTTGCGTTTAGCTAAACGAAGGAGAGATGCCAGAAAGCTAAGACGTTCAAGAAGTCTAGCAACAACTTTTAGTAGTTTGTTAAAAAGGTAACATGGTTAGGGAGGGCTTCTCAAGCAGGGGGGGATGGCTCGGGGGGATGGGGGGATGGGGAGATGGGGAGAAGAATCCTTACCTTGTGTTTCTAAGTCAATTTGATAAACTCCATGTTTTTATTCCTCTCGAAGCTGCTGCCGCTATTTTTTTACCCTCTGGGAATAGCTTGCATACTTCTGCTTGTGGCTTTAGTAATGTCATGGAAACCCTCTCGCTGGATATCGTTGCCAGTAGCTTTGGCGTTAATTGTGCTGTTGCTCGGTAGTAATGGTTGGGTGGCAAACCACTTAGTGCAATCGTTAGAGCAACAACACATTCGGCAGACAGAATTACCGACAGCAGAAGCAATTGTGATTTTAGGAGGCGCAACTAAATCAGCTGTGCCACCGCGCCCAGCAGTGGATTTGAAAGAACAAGGGGACCGTGTACTTTATGGTGCCAAACTCTACCGTGAAGGTAAGGCTCCTCTAGTAATTCCAGCTGGTGGGCGCATTGATTGGTATGGTGGGGGTTCTTCCGAGTCAGAGGATATGGCTCAACTTCTGGAATTTTTTGGTGTACCTCCCACTGCAATTGTGCAAGAGCCAAAGTCCCTCAATACCTACCAAAACGCCGTTAATGTGCGACAAATTTTGCAGGAGCGAGGTATCAGCAGGGTGTTGTTGGTAACCTCAGCAATGCACATGCCGCGAGCACTCAAAATTTTCCAGCGTCAGGGCATTGAAGCCATACCAGCACCCACAGATTTTTTAGTCACATCACAAGAGATGGAGGAACTTAGTAATAGTCCTCAAGCTACAGCTTTGAGTTTGCTTCCAGATGCTGAGCAGTTACAACAAACGACAAAGTCTCTTAAAGAGTACTTGGGAATGTTCGTTTATTACCTCAGAGGTTGGCTTTGAACAAAGGAGTTACAACATTTCTAGCTCGTCTTCGCGGAAGTGAGTGCGAAATTTTTTCTCAAACTTTACTTGTATAGGCAAGTTAGCACTTACTGGCCTGCCTTTCCACTCAGTGATAATCGCACTAACTTCTCCCTCTTGCCCTTGGAGGTCAAAAGGCTGATTTTTATGTTTAGGATAGTGGTAAACAATTACAGACTCCTTTACTCGGACGCGATCGCCAACTTTCATATATAAAGCTCTTGTTCTCTATAGTGTAAAGCTTAAATTAAACTGGAACTATACTCAGACAGCTCTATACATTTTTGCACAGCTTGAACACATTAAGATGCTCTAATCTGGCTTTGTTGGACTTGTTCTAACAATTGGCTAACAGAGGAGGCTGGTTTGAGGCAACGGAGTGCCTGACATACCAAGCCTACTGTCTGCTCAGGTAAATTGGGGTCTAACTGATAGATACTGGCAGGAAAGTATTGCTTAATTAGAGAATTGATGCACTCAGTCTCAGAACGAACCAAAGTACAGTTGCGGTACCAATCTAGAGCTGTAAATAGGCTTGGACAGATTTGAGGATAATTATTGATCACACTGCTAAAAGCTTGTAGTGATTGCTCGGCTCGGTCTAGGTATTGCAAATCTTCAGTAAGTAAGGTAAGACGTACTAAATTAGCGATCGCTATTCCATTGGCAGAGGGAGTGGCATTATCATCATAGCTACGCTCCCGCACTAATAATTGACTACTGGCGTCGTCGCCTACAGCATTATAATAGCCTCCGAGTTCCAAACTCCAAAGCAGTTCGTCAAATTCTTGCTGCACCTTGATTGCTTGCTCCAGACAGTATTGATAACTTAGCGATGGGGCAAAATTTTCTCCAATTCCCAGGCTAGCCTGATGCAAATCCAGCAGAGCTTTGATAAACAGGGCGTAATCTTCAGACTGCGCAGGCACTGATGGTTTACCAACGATACCATTATCTCCTTCTACAGGATCATAATTGAGCCTGTGAAAGCGTCCCTGCACCCATTGATTGTCTAAAATAAACTTAGTAGCATTAATTGCCAGTTCCAGATATTCTGGCTGACTAAAAACACTGTATGCCCTAGCCAAACCAGAAATCATCAAGCTATTCCAGGCAACAATCATTTTCGTATCAGTTACAGGCGGAATTCTACCAGACCAATTACCAGTTTTTGCCTCCTGATTATTCCGTGCTGGTGGAAAGGTTGCTAAAACCTCAGGACTACAACCATAGCGAACCTCGAATAATTTAGCTAAAGCTCCCTCTAAAATATCACTCAATTGTTGAGAGTGGCGACGCTGTAAAACATTGCTACCTTCAAAGTTGCCCTCGGGTGTGATTGTAAATTCCTGTTTCAATTGTGCCAACTCTGAGGAAGTGAGTAATTCTTCCAATTGACTATAGTTCCAGACATAAAACGCCCCTTCCTCTGGTTCAATAGCAGTTGACTCAATAAAGTTATCAGCATCCTGGGCAGCGTAAAAGAAACCTTGAGGGGAAGTCATTTCTCGCTTAAGCCAACTGACAGTTTTGTCGATTGCTCTTTTAAAAGCAGCTTCGGTAACACCTGTACTCCATAAATCAGCTAGATACTCAACAATCTGCCCATTGTCATAGAGCATTTTCTCAAAGTGCGGTACAGTCCAAGTGGCGTCAACGGTGTAGCGGTGAAAGCCACCACCAACATGATCATAAATACCACCCATTGCCAAATCTAATCCCCGCAGAATACAGGCTTGGCGGGCATCCTCTTGGGATTCAAAATTAAAGCGAGTACCCCGCAGAGCAACTGTACAGTAGGGAATCATGGGAAAACTCGGCCCTGGATTAACGGCACTGACTGCGCGGGTATTAGCAACTATACCCTGCTCAAGCAATTCGGCACTCAACTCAGCTTTCCCTGCTAGAGCTGCTGCTTGCTGTAAGTGTCCCACAATCTCGTCTTTGATAGTTTGCAGCTTACTCTTCTCTACATCGTAAAAGCGGCGAATTGCTTCTAGTAACTGCAAAAATCCAGGACGTCCGTAGCGAGGTTCTATGGGAAAATAAGTACCACCGTAAAAAGGCACTAAATCTCCAGGAGTCAGGAAAATATTTAAGGGCCAGCCACCTTGACCAGTCATCATCTGCAATGCTTGCATGTAAATACTGTCAATTTCTGGTCGCTCTTCCCTATCTACCTTGATGGGCAGAAAATTGGCGTTCATGTACTCGGCAATGGCAGCCTCAGAAAAGGCTTCCCCTTCCATGACTGTACACCAGTGGCAGCTGGAGTATCCAATGGAAAGAAAAATCGGTAGATTATTGGCTTTAGCAGTTTCCAGGGCTTGATCGCACCAAGGCCACCAATCTATGGGGTTTTCAGCGTGTTTGCGCAGGTAAAGGCTTTGGGATTGAGCGAGGCGATTTGTCATAGTGGGGCTGGGGGCACTAAGGTGCTTACTACGAAGGAATGAGCAGCAGTCTTTGGCTTGAGTTTATCGCAATCAGGACAGTCTAAAGAAGTGCTTGACAAGCATACCTATTAGTAGGTAATATAGACTCATCAAACAAAAAACTTCTCAAAAAGCTGGTTACAGCGCCTTTAGTTACGCTGACATCCCATAACAAAGAAGTTGGCGGAGGAATAATTATTGGTCGCGCCTACCTACTAGTAGGTAGGCGCGACCAATCCAATCCTTTATGGAACTAGCAAAACATAAGATCAGAGTTAATGCCGTATCTCCTGCGGTAGTAGAAACTCCCATTTACCAAGGTTTTATCCCCAAAGAACAAGTTCATTCTGCTCTAGAAGGATTCAATAGTTTCCATCCTATTGGGAGAGTAGGAACATCTACAGATGTTGCTGAAGCGGTTGCTTATCTACTTTCTGAGAAAGCTAATTGGGTTACTGGCGCTATCTGGGATGTAGATGGTGGTGTGATGGCTGGGCGTAATCAATACAACTAGTGTAATCGCTCTTGTCGGGTGGGTAAGTTGAACAACCATGGCTTTTTTCTCTTACATCCTAGGTAGTAAAATTTTTTTCATCGGGACTGCCTAAGCAACCCCGTGCTGCTTAAACCAAGCTTGTAAGCGTTTCCAGCCGTCTTCTGCTGCCTCTTGGCGATATGTGGGGCGATAGTCTGCAAAAAAACCGTGAGGCGCTTCTGGGTAAAGGATGATTTCTGAACCAGTGTCTTTAGTTCCTAGTGCCTGACGCATTTGCTCTACTGTTTGGGTAGGAATGAAGCTATCACTACCGGCATAAAGTCCGAGAATTGGTACTTTCAGTTCATCGACTACATCAAGGGGGTACTTAGGAGTTAAGGAAGTAGATTCACCTACTAAGCGTCCATACCAAGCTACTCCAGCTTTGAGATTGGGGTTATGGGCAGCGTATAGCCAAACAATTCGCCCACCCCAGCAAAAGCCTGTAATTCCTATGTTGTCAATATTTCCCTTACCTGATTTGTCTGCCCAAGTTAAAGTGGCATCTAAATCAGACATGACTTGAGCATCTGGAACTTTGGAGACAACTTGGGATATAATCTCTTGAATGTCGCTAATCTGGGAAACATCCCCTTGACGGGCATAAAGCTCAGGTGCGATCGCGAGATAACCCAGTTTAGCAAAGCGGCGACAAATATCCTGGAGGTGTTCATGGACACCAAAAATTTCCTGCACTACCAGCACTATAGGAAAGTTCTCCCCACTAGCAGGCATGGCTCGATAGGCAGGAATTTCTCCATCCTCTACAGGAATTTTAACCTCGCCAGCTACTAAGCCTTGAGTATCCGTAGTAATCACCTGGCTAGAAATTGGTTTGGTACAGGCGGCGAAACCTGCTACTAGGGTGGTAACAATGATGAATTGACGGCGTGTTAAATTACTCATCGGCTGTTTTCTTAAGATACATTCGTAAAAACCCTGTGTCTTTAGACTGGGGATGAAACACTTAGCAGATTTAACCTGCCTATAATTCCACAAAATCACCAGTTTTTGTGATTTGCCTGACAATGACAATATATCAAAATGTCGTGAGAGAACTTATGCCAAATGCTCAGCTCGTCGCCAACCGATTTCATGTAATGGCACAAATAAATAGGGCTTGCTGAATTAATGTAAAAGGTATGCCAGACAAGGGGTTTGAGCCTTTTTTGACCCTTTCAAGTGCTTTGTTATAGCATCCAATGGCTCAAAATCCTTGCACTTAATAGGAAAATTTCGGAGCTGATCATAGATAATCAAGCTTAGAACTATCGGCTTTTCCCTGCTCCCTACTCCCTGCTCCCTGCTCCTTACTCCCTACTCCCTGCTAAGAGCTCCCTCTCCTTACCACCAGACTTATTCAGCAAACCCTAAATAGGGAGTTAGATGCACAAAGAAAGCGAGAGAAAAGTAATCTTTATTGAAAACCTCAAAATCTCTAACATGGCTAGACGGAATTAGAGCAGATATCCTTGCCCACTAGCTAAAAAATCGCGTTAGGATTCAATAAAATAGCTTTACAAAAACAAACAAAAGTTATGACAGTTGCTTATCCCCGTAAATTAAATAATGCGATGAGTGCGCGTGACGTCCTCAAACAGGTGGTGCATGACCGCGAAATTCATCTGATTATCCTCAATCGCTACCGATACAGCGAACAGCGTACCTGCAAAGACCTCACTGATTTAATCGAGAAACTAGATGGAGAGCCATCAGAACTAATACGAGACTTGTCCCATCACATCTCAGACGAAGCTCGTCATGCGATGTGGTTAACTGAACTACTGGTAGATTTGGGGGCAGATGTCGGCAAACCTCCTGGAATATCCTATATTGATGAGTTTGAGAGGCTTCTAGACCAAGACGCCTATTACCAAGAAGCTCATCGAGAAGATGGGATAATCAGCTTCGTGGCAGCAATTAATGTTACTGAGAAGCGGGGTTGTGAATACTTCTCGGCTCACATTCAGGCTTTGAAAGAGGCACCTTCAACCGAAGAAAATATCAAAATTAGGGAAACGATTGAAAAAATTTTTCCAGAGGAAGTTGCCCACGTTCGTTGGGGTAACCGCTGGCTGGCAAAAATCGCCAAAACTAGTCCGGAAAACCGACAGAAAGTGGACCAGGCAAAACGCAAGTATGCTGCGATTGAGCATGCAGCCTTTGAGTCTGGTTCAGATATTATGGCAGGCGCTGAACTGCGTCGAGTTAACCAACTCTTGGAAATAGCCAATACTATGCCAGTTTGGGAACGTCCAAGCTACTTGATGGAACGTCTACCTCAAGCTTTATTAGCTCCTGAATTACAGATGACTCGGATCCAAGCAGCACAAAAGGCTTGGAATCGGGATCCGCAAGTGTTCATGGAAAAATTTGTACCGATGTTTTTGAAAGGTTTAAGCAATCATCGCAACTAAGCCATGCAAGAATTTAGTTGGACCTTGGTTCTGATGGATGCCAATAATGACTCTCAGAAGCGATACTGAGTTTTAGAGCAACCCAAAGACGAGTGAAAAGAAACTTCTATGACTACTCAACAACCTAATTCTGAAACAGTTTCTACACAAGACTTGTCATCGGAAAAGAGAGTCTCCACTGAAATAATCGAGAATGTTGCCGATATCAACTATGTGGAGAAAATTGAAACTGTGATCTCCAGCCTTGAACAAGATGACAGCGCCATGGTAAGCCACTCTGAAGAGGGATATCTGTGGAAGTTTAAGTATGGTAGTGTCGAAGTTTTTGTGGAACTGACAGGTACTACCGATAACGATACTTTCACAGTTTGGTCATCAGTGCTGCAATTACCCTGTAGAAATGAACCGAAGTTAATGCGCAAGCTTCTGGAGATGAATGGGTTAGAGACTTATGAATCTCGTTTCGCCATTATTAATGACCAAGTTGTGGTCGTATCGACGCGAACTGTAGCAGAGCTGTCACCTGGAGAAATTGCTCGTGCTATTACTATTGTGGCAACAATTGCTGATGATAATGATGATGCTTTAATCTCTGAGTTTGGTGCCGCGTGAACTAAACTCTGAAGCATCTTAATTGCTAATTGAGATGAGTCAAAAAAACTCGATCCAAAATTCCCCCTCGTCTTGGCGTTTAATTCCGCTGCTCCAGGTATCAGGGCAACTACAGATGGCAATTGATAAGTGGCTCTTGGATCAGCAGCAAGCGGAAAAACATCCGCCAGTCTTGCGATTTTACACCTGGGCATCACCGACAATCTCATTAGGTTATCACCAGCGCCGCTGGCCAGCTTCTTGGCAACAGCTGACTTGGCGAGAAACGCCACTACAGATAGTACGGCGTCCTACTGGTGGACGAGCCGTATTGCACCAGGGAGATTTGACTTATATGGTAGTTAAATCAGGAGCCAGTAGCAAGCGCTGGCAGACTTATCAGGAAATTTGCGAATTTTTGATTCAAGGTTGGCGATCGCTCGGTGTAGAGTTGTACTATGGTTCTGCTAAGCGAAACTATATTCACAATCCTAACTGTTTTGGGACTGCCACTGGTGCCGATTTAGTATTGTCTGATGGTTCTAAACTGATTGGTAGTTCTCAGTTGCGGCGTAGTAGAGCAATTTTGCAGCATGGCTCCATCCGCCTAGAACCCGATGCTGAGCTATATACTCTGGTATTTGGAGAAATGCTGCCAATGATTAATTTACCACTGACTCAACGGGGAGATATCTTAATTCAAACAGTTGTTGAGGCTTTGACTAAGGCAGCAAGAGACTGTTTTGGTGTGGAGTTAGTTAATCAGCCTTTATCAGAGCAAGAGTGGCAAGAAATCCGGGCACAACTGAGTTGATATTCGTTTGTCTAAATTATCAGTACCTAAATAGAATTAATTATACTCAGAATCTAACTGAAATCCATACTATATAACCTTTTGCTTCAGTTTTGGTGTGTAAATAATTTTGTGTGACTACTTAAATCTTACTGGCATAGGAATGCTCCCCCAATTTACAGACAAATGAGCCTAATGAACGAACCTAAAGAGCTTCTAATTCTCATTAGGTGATGACTTACCAAAACAATAGCTAGTCTAGAAATGTGTTGGAAAGTTAGGTGGTGTTTCAGAAACTTTGCTCAAATTTACAATTGTCAAAGTGGGATTCAACTAACTGGAATCCTAGGATAATCTGAGTTTTTGCTAAATCTTTAACTACCAACCATCATTGGAAATATCACAAATTTAGGCAAGAAAAACATATGTTTACAGAATCTCTAAAACAGAGCCGGACCATTCCTTTACCAAAACTAGGAGTTCATAATTCAGAGGCAGCTGTCGTTGTCGGCAATTCTCACTTAACAATAGACGAGGTTGTAAGAGTTGCCCGTCAGGGTACACAGGTACTCTTAATCGATGATGATAATGTTTTGCAGCGTATCCAGGCATCGCAGGACTACATTACCAATGCCGTTGAATCTGGCAAGCCTATTTACGGCGTGACCAGTGGCTTTGGTGGCATGGCGAATATCCCCATCTCGCCTGAAGACGCTGCCCTGCTGCAGAACAATCTCATTTGGTATCACAAGACCGGGGCAGGACAGAAGTTACCGCTAGCTGACGTCCGCGCCGCAATGCTCCTGCGTATGAACTCCCACTTGCAGGGAGCATCTGGCATCCGGCTCGAACTAATCGAGCGCCTGATCACCTTCCTGAATGCTGGCGTCACTCCCCATGTCTATGAATTTGGCTCCATTGGAGCTAGTGGTGATTTAGTGCCATTATCCTACATTACCGGAGCAGTAATGGGTTTGGACAGCTGTTATACCGTTGACTTCAACGGCAAAGAGATGGACGCGCCCACAGCACTTGGTCAGCTTAATTTGTCACCACTGCAACTTCTTCCTAAGGAAGGGTTGGCAATGATAAACGGTACCTCAGTAATGACTGGCATTGCTGCCAACAGCATTTATGATGCCAGAGTTCTACTAGCCTTGACCATGGGGGCCCACGCTTTAGCCATCCAAGGTTTGCACGGAACTAATCAATCCTTTCACCCCTTTATTCACAAATATAAACCTCATCCCGGTCAGATTTGGGCAGCAAGCCAGATGCTCAATCTTCTAGAGGGTTCGCATTTAATCCGCGACGAATTAGATGGCTCTCACGACTATCGTGGTCAGCAGCCTATCCAAGACCGCTATTCACTTCGCTGCCTGCCACAGTACATCGGACCGATTGTCGAAGGAATTGAGGAGATTGCCAGACAAATCGAAGTGGAAATTAACTCAGTTACGGATAACCCACTGATCGATGTTGAGAATCAAGCCAGCTACCATGGCGGCAATTTCCTCGGACAGTACGTGGGCATAGGCATGGATCGCTTACGCTACTACATTGGGCTATTAGCTAAGCACCTTGACGTGCAAATCGCACTCCTCGTCGCGCCGGAATTTAACAATGGACTACCAGCATCTTTAGTGGGCAATACTCAGCGGCAAGTCAATATGGGGCTAAAAGGTCTACAAATCTCTGCTAACTCGATTATGCCGCTGTTAAGCTTCTATGGAAATTCTCTGGCTGACCGTTTTCCCACCCACGCTGAACAATTTAATCAGAATATTAACAGTCAAGGGTTTACTTCAGCTAATTTAGCCCGTCGCTCAATCGACATCTTTCAGCAATATCTGGCAATTGCCCTAATATTTGGGGTTCAAGCTGTGGATCTGCGAACCTACTTGGTGGCAAATCATTACGATGCTCGTACTCTCCTGTCGCCTGCAACTAGGCTGTTGTATCTGGCCATACGAGAAGTCGTTGAATGTCCACCTTCAGCAGACCATCCCTACATCTGGAATGATCATGAGCAAGCACTAGATCAACACATTGCCAAAATTACAGCCGATCTAACTACTGGCGGTCGAATTGCGCAAGTGATTAACAATATATTTTCTGGATTGTATTAATCAAACTAAAGTCATGAACATTGCAGACCATATAGAAAACGCTACTAGGCTTTTTCCGAACAAAACTGCACTGATTTTTGAAGACAAGTCTTTTAGCTACAAACAGCTCGAGCAGATGGCAAACCGGATAGCCAATGGTTTGCAGGGATTAGGAATTCACCGTGGTGATCGTGTAGCCTTGTTTCTCCCAAACATTCCAGAATTCCTCATTTCCTATCTAGGCATGTTGAAACTCGGGGCAGTTGCGGTTTCAGTTAACGCGATGCTTAAGAGCAGCGAGGTTCGATTCATCCTCAAAGATTGCACCGCCAAGGCCGTGATTACCACAGAAGAATTAAGTGAGCAGGTGCCAGAGCTAGAATTACCAGAGCTGCAACATATTTTAATTGCTGAAGGTAAAGTTAATAAGGGAATTTCTCTGGCTCAACTAATTGAGAGTGCTTCCCCTAACACCCGCGCTGTGGAAATGGATTGCCATGATCCCGCTGCCATTGTTTATACTTCAGGCACCACAGGTTTCCCAAAAGGGGCTACCCTTTCCCACGGCAATGTAATTTCCAACATGTATTCCCAGAATCGCTGTTGTGGCATGGGTCCTGATGATCGCCTTTTGCTTTATCTACCCCTATTCCACTGCTTTGGTCAAAACGCGATTTTCAACGCCGGAATCAGTGCCTGTGCCACCATCATTCTGCAACGGAGATTTAAACTAGAGCAAGTCCTTGAAGCAATCGCCACTGAGCAAATTACCATGTTCTTTGGCGTGCCAACCATCTTCATCAAACTGCTGAATCTAAACGCGCCTAACCTCAATTCAGTACGCTATTACTTTTCCGCAGCTGCACCCATGCCAGTTGAAGTCGCCCAGAGGTGGTACAAAAAGCATGGACTAGTAATTCATGAAGGGTATGGTCTGACAGAAACCTCACCTTGTGCCAGTTATAACCATAACTTGAAATACAAACTGGGTTCAATTGGTAGTCCTATTGAGAATGTTGAAATGAAGATTGTCAATTCCGATGGTGTGGAAGTGCAACCAGGCGAGTTGGGCGAAATCACAGTTCGAGGTCCCAATCTTATGCTCGGTTATTGGAATCGTCCCTGGGAAACAACCCAAGCAATCCAAAATGGTTGGTTCTATACTGGCGACATTGGTCGGATGGATGAAGAGGGATATTTCTACATCGTTGATCGTTTTAAAGACATGATTAATGTTTCTGGATTTAAGGTATATCCAGCTGAAGTTGAGAATGTGATCTATCAACATCCAGCAGTCGCTGAGGTAGCTGTCTATGGTGTTCGCGATCGAATTAAAGGTGAAATTGTTAAGACCAAAATTGTACTAAAGGCTGGTAAAAAAATCAAAGAAGAAGAAATCATAAACTTCTGCCGCGAGAAGATGGCAGCCTACAAACTTCCACAAACTGTCACGTTCGTAGATTCAATTCCCAAGAACGCAACGGGCAAATTACTCAAGCGAAAGCTGCGTCAAGAAGCAGAGTTTTCCTTTACCTCTGTAACTAGCTAATGCTTTTCCAAATTTGTCAAGCAAGAATTCCCAATCAATAAAATAATACCTGCTCAAATATCAATGATGCTTATCTGTCTAAGGAGAATTATCTCAACTACTTTGAAACTCATCAAGTGAAATAAATCCTATGGAAGAAATATGAATCTTAATCTAATAGCTCAAAACAAAGTAGCCCAAAAATTATCTCTGCAATTCAAAATAGCTAAATCTAATTTCGAGGTCTTCAAATGTCAGTCTTTGATCTCAGAAGTTTACTACAAAAAGCTTGGCATTACCTTTTCTAAATCCCAGTTCGATCCTGATGCTAAAATCGAACTCTATCCTCACCGTTATCTAATGGGATTGGTTGATGACAAACTAGTTGCTACAATGGGATTATATCTACACAGTACTAATCCAGAAAGATATGGCAAGGTAACTGGGCAAGATATTAGTAGACTACTGGTAGAAGCTGGAGTTGCAAACAAATACTCAGAAAAGGATATACGAGAACTGAGTAAATTTGTAGTCAAAGATGGGTGGCGAAATCAGGGAATTGGTAAGTTATTGATGGGTATAGCACATTCCCAAGACTTCATTCATATGGACGAAGATAAGCCACATCTTCTTGTTGCTTGTGCTAATCGCTCAATTTTTAACTATTTTTCTGATTCCTTAGGCATCAGCACTCGCCCTATTAAACCTGTGCCTTTCTATAAGATTCATGAATTCTACCGCTCCACTCATGACTCTATGGAAAGTCGCCTAACAATTCCAGATATCGATATCCCAGCTAAGTGGTATAACGCCAAACTTCCCAGAGAATATGAATTAGTAAATAGGGCTTAATTTTTTGGTAAAAACAGAAATCAAGTTCATCATTTTCTAGTTAATTATTCGACAAAACAAACAGAGTTTTTCTGGGTAAACAACAAAAGGAATAAAGGGTGGTGGGAGGGAATGCAAGAAGGGATAATCTTAAAGTTGTAACAACAAATAATGCTTAATGGTGCGATAGTGGAATCAAAGATCCAGCTCGATCGCAGAGGCTTGAAATTCTATAGCATTATTCTTCTAAGTAATCCTAACAGCAACAGAATTGCAGGTATATTTCTGCAAACAAGAGATGCTCCCGAGTAAGTAACCATAAGCAAAATGCAACTTGCTTTCAAAAGTCAATCAAACTGTAGTTATTGGAGGTATTTATGTCTCAGACAACTGTCAAACAAAATCTCTATGAAGTCTACGAATCCAAAATCCAAAGTGCCCGAACCCGATTCGGACAGAACTCAGGCATGTTAGATGTTCTGGCACCAGATATGGAGCCAATAGTTCTGGAATTGTACTTCATCTACTTTAATGCCCTCGGTGTTGCGATGACAGACTCGGTAGAAGATTGGATTCGACGGGCTGGCGAACGTTGTCAGGAACTAGGATTTACTGAAATCGGTGAATTGCTCTGCAAACACGCTCAGCAGGAAGCTGGCCACCACCTGATGATGATTGAAGATACTCGCACACTGGTTAATCGTTGGAATGAGCTACGGACACCTAAGCTGGATGCTCAATGGTTTCTCCAATTGCCGATAGCCCAGAGTACTAAATACTACCGTCAGCTTCATGAGGATGTCATTGCCAGTGAGGCTCCCTTTGCTCAAGTAGCTATTGAGTATGAAATTGAAGGGCTTTCTGTACGCTATGGGTCTCAGGTGCTTGAGCAAGCCAAGAAAATATTGGGCTCGAATATTACCGAGAATTTGAGCTTTATGGAAGAGCATGTCTTAGTGGATGTTGGTCACACACAACTCAATGCCAAACTCCTCAAGAAACTACTGGGAGAAAATCCTGAGTCGATGAGGACCCTGGTCAAAATTGGGGGAACTGCTCTTGACACTTACGCTAGCTTCCTTAACCACTGCCTCAGCTTGGCAAAGACTCATTGGGAGCAGTTGAAGCAGGAAGGCTTTGCCACCACTGCTTAAGACTTGAAGCTAATCAAAATTTAGGTCACGGGAGCGGCTCTTTGCAGCCTAGGCAGAAGGAATTTTACCTTGCTCCCAGACCTACTAGCAATGGATCGCAGTTATTACAGTTGCCGCTCTATATCTTTACATTCTCGTCTGTCAACCATCGGAAGAATATAGCAGCGGCACGGAAAATCACTGCACACTTTCTCAGAGGATTATGATGACTAAATTACTTGAGAACCTAAAACCTCTCAACCAAACAAATACAGATACCTATGATGTTGTCATCTGCGGCGGTGGTTTAGCTGGACTGACTTTAGCACGACAGTTAAAGCTAAACATGCCTAACATCTCAATTGCAGTACTGGATCGACTTTCTAGAACACTGCCCACTGCAACCTTCAAAGTTGGGGAATCAACAGTTGAATTCGGTGCTTACTATCTGAGTCATACTCTACAGTTAGAGAATTACTTTAGGGAACATCATTTACCCAAACCTGCGCTGAGATTCTTCTTAGGTAATCCACAAGACTCCTTAAAGGATAGACCTGAATTGGGGTCTTCAGAATTGCACGAACCATACGCCTATCAAATAGATCGAGGACTTTTGGAAAATGATTTACGAAATTTCAATACTGTCCTAGGCATCAAGTTGCTAGAGAATTGTTCTGTGCAAGATGTTATCCTCTCTGATAATCAAAATCTTCACAAAATTGTCTACAAACAAATAGGCAATCAAACAACTCAAACTATTCAAACTAGTTGGGTAGTTGATGCAATGGGTCGCCGTCGTTTTTTACAAAATAAACTTGGTTTAGCAAAACCAAACAATGAACCATTTAGTGCCGTCTGGTTTCGTATAAATGACCGCGTTGACGTAAATGACTTTGTACCCGTAACTGAGGAACAGTGGCATAGTCGCGTTGGCAAAAATATGCGCTATTACTCCACTAATCATTTAGTAGGTTATGGATACTGGGTCTGGCTAATCCCTCTATCTTCTGGATATACAAGTATTGGCATCGTCACCAATGAAGATATTCATCCTTTGAAGGAGTACCATACCTATGAAAAGGCATACAAGTGGTTAGAAAAACATGAACCTGTATTGGCTGCTCATTTAAAAGAGCAACAGCCATCGGATTTCAAAAAAATGCCCAATTATAGTTATTCATCTACTCAAGTATTCTCGCTAAATCGTTGGGCTTGTGTAGGTGAAGCAGGCACATTCATAGATCCTTTGTATTCGGCTGGAACAGATATGATTGGAATTGCCAATTCCTTCACCACCGAAATAATTGGACTTGATCTTAAAAACCAGCTCACTCAGGGAATGGTAGATTATGCTAATTCCAGTTTTTTAACCTTGAATGAACTCATACACTGGACTATTCGACTAAGCTATCAAATTTTTGGGAAAAATTCAGTAGCGTGTGTTTTAAAACTCATCTGGGACATCCTGATTGCTTGGTCAATTATTATGCCACCTGGTATTAGTTCTGTACTTATTAAACCAGAAAGAATGGCAAAACTTCAGAATCTAAATGAAGAGTTTTTGTCACTTTCTCGCTCTGTTTACAATTTATTAGATGATTGGTCAAACAAGTCATTAAATAGGTTGTCATTTAAGTACATAGATACCTTAGGAGAGCTGCCTTTTGTTAAAGAACTTCACGAACGTAATCTCAAACCAAATAAGACTGATCGCGAAATCAGAGATGATTACGTAGCCAGCTTGGAAATCCTAGAAGAATTTGCTCAAGTCATCTTCTTGTTGGCATTAGAGGATACAATGCCAGATCAATTAGCTCTTTTTCCATCGACCGTATGGTTGAATGCTTGGGCGATTAGTTTAGACCCTGATCGATGGGAGAGTGATGGATTATTTAAACCCCAATCCCAACCTCGTGATTTTACTCGGGTTATGCAACCGCTAAGGAAGTCTATTCGACTCAATTCTCTTGTTCAAGCAAGCAGGACAGACAATTTACAACCTACGTTTTGCTCTTAAGATTTCGCCTCCAGATAACTTCCACTTTTTACAGGTTACATAACCAGCAGTAATGGTTATCTAGCTCCATGACTACATCTAGGCTTCATCACACTAGACAGCTAAAATTTTGCCGCTCCCTCAAAAAAATCAAGGGTTTCAGCCTTTGAATTAGAACCATTAGTTAAATTAGGAACATTGATTGATGAATACTGACTTATCACCTCTACAAGACCAAACTGTATCTCAAGAGAGCGTTACCTTTGAAGATACAACTCAAGAACTTGGGATTACCTATAGTCGCGTCGAGTCACCTTCGCGAGAAGCTGCCTACGACGAGCTCAGACAACAGGAAGTAATTACTTCCCAGGATTTAGGGGGCGCGCCCCTCAACTCTGAGGGCTTACCTGGGGTTGCGATTTTAGATTACGATAACGATAACGATCTCGACATCTACGTTACCAACGGACCTGGTGCCCCTAACAGTCTTTACTCAAATCAATTACAGGAAACTGGTGAGTTCACTTTTGTCGATGTAGCTCAGCAGGCAGGGGTTACGGCTACTGACCAAGACAGCAGTGGTGTTGTCTATGGAGACATTGATAACGACGGCGATCAGGACTTGCTTGTTCTGGGAACAGGCGAACCCAATCGATTGTTCGAGAACCAAGGAGACGGTACATTTGTTGATATTACTGAAGAGAGTGGCATTGGTGGGGGTAATAATTTCTCCGGCTCAGCCTCGTTTGGAGATGTCAACGGGGATGGGCTGCTAGATGTTGTCGTCGCTAACACCTTCACTGACTGGAATGACCGGGCTCCCATTGGCGGTAGCGTTCCCTTAGAGCGAAATGAACATAATCAACTGTTTATCAATAATGGGGACAACACTTTTACCGACGTCAGTGAAACTTCTGGTATTCAAAATCTAGCTGGTGAAAATTTACCCCCTGGGGCAGCCACCATTACTCATGCGATCGCTATGGTGGACTATGATCTAGATGGAGATGTTGATATTATTCAGGCAGACGACCAAGCGGCTGTTCCCCCAGCAGAGGCGGGTGGAATTGATCGCGGTATGCTCCACGTCCTTGAAAATGACGGAGAAGGAAACTTTACCGATGTAACTGTAGAGGCTAATCTTGATCGCCTTGGTGGATGGATGGGACTTTCTTTCGGAGATTTTAATTCCGATGGGAATTTGGATATTTTTGCCTCCAATGGAGGTGAGTATACCTTCCCTGAACTTCTAGATACTCTAGACCCGAGCCGAGCAGCAAGTCCTGTAGATCTTCAAGGTGAGGCAAGTTCCCGGTGGTTTTTGGGGCAAGACGACGGCACATTTGAGGAACCCGGTGTAGGGGAGTTGAATGCTACGCCCTTTGGTTGGGGAACTTCGACACTTGACTACGAAAACGACGGTGACACCGATATTTTCTTTGTCGGTGGTCATGACCTTGGTCCGTTTGTAGATGCCTCCAATCCAGGTGCACTTCTGCAAAATGATGGTGATGCCAATTTCATCTACGAGCCTGATGTCCTCGATGCTGACCGCACCCGACGCAATGAAAAAGGCTCTGCCGTTGGCGACCTCAATGGTGATGGTTTTGTTGATATCGTTAGTGTATCTAACTTCAACACTCCCGAATCGATAGAACTTGAGCAATACTCCCGCCAGTTCGATTCACCATTTGATGCAACTGCACAATATGTGCCAACTTTCACTTCTACTGCTCCTGGACAATTTGTCTGGAATGGTTTGGAATTTACTGATGGCACTCTCTCGGTGGAAATCAATAGTGCTGATAACGGTAACGGTTGGGTTGAAGTACAAACCATTGGCACGGTTGGCTTGACTGAGGACAGTCGTGTTAATCGGGATGGTATCGGTGCTGTGGTCTCCTTCACCCCTGAAAACGGTCAGACGGTGATGCAGCCTATTCTAGGGGGGTCAAGTTATGCTTCACAGGATAGTTTAGCAGCAAACTTTGGTCTGGGTTCAGAATCGAGTGGAACTGTCGAGGTTCTTTGGTCAGGTGGGGTACGCAATCGACTCTACGATGTCGAAGAGTTTGAACAGGTAGTTTTCCCAGAAATTCCTGTCAGTTTTGACGGTGATTATGAGAGCTTGTTCGAGTATGAGACTCTAGTAAGTGACGCTATTAGCGAATTAGTAGATTCAGAGGTTTTAACTGAGAGTGAAGGTGAGAGGTTTTTATCTAGTGCGGTTAGGGCATTTGTTGAAACTGAAGCTGAGAGTGATGATGTGCTGGCAGGAACTCCTGATGCTGAGGAACTGGTTGGTAGTTCCAATAATGAAACTATCTATGCTCTAGCTGGTGATGACACTGTTGCTGGAGGCTTAGGGAACGATACCATTTTTGGTGGCGAGGGAGAAGATATACTGCGGGGAGACCGCAATAGCCGCTCTGCTGGTGATACTGTTGGCGGTGATGATCTAATCTACGGTGGTAAGGGTAACGATCGCATCGGTGGGAAAGCTGGTGACGATGAACTTTACGGTGATCAAGGTGATGACGAAATCTGGGGTGATCATGGCAATGACATCATCTCCGGAGGTCTAGGCAATGATACTGTATTTGGCGGTGCAGGTAGTGATACCTTCGTCCTAGCTATAGGTGAAGGCACCGACACAATTATGGATTTTGAAGTCGGGATTGACTTGATTGAGTTAGCTGGTGGTTTGACCTTTGGTCAGCTCTCGATTGAGCAAGAAGGCAGTAATGCTCTACTGAGTACTGGGCAAGAGACCCTTGCTATCCTCCATGGCATTAACGCTGATGCCGTTACTGAGGCTGGGTTTACAGTAGCCTAACTCAGAAGGGGACAACAGAGCTAAATAGCTAAAAAGAAGGCTGGGTGTGGAGTGTGGTCATAAATTGAGTCTAAGTTTGGCTGTGTCAATGTTAGCAATTGAGCTTCTACCCCAGCTTACTTTACTTCTCTCCTTTTTAGTTCTAGATATTTTTCCGATACTCTACCTTCTAAAACCATATTTGCTGATAATTTTCTCAAAAGTGAGGTTCAAGTCAAGGATTTTAGTAATGACGACTGATACTCCTGTCTCAGAAATTCAAAGAATTATCGAAGAATTAAGAAGCTGTAGTATTAAACCCGAAAAAATTGTAGGTAAACACAAAGTCATAATTGGTTTAGTAGGAGATACTGCTATTCTCAATCCTCAACAAATTCAACAACTAAGTCCTTTCATTGAGAAGGTGATGAAGGTAGATAAGCCTTTTAAAAGAGCTAGTTTAGAATTTCGTCATGGAGAACCAACAGAGGTATTTGTCTCCACACCTAATGAATTAGTCACTTTCGGTCAAAATCATCCCCTTGTTTCTATAGCTGGGCCCTGTTCGGTAGAAAATGAAGAAATGATTGTTGAGACTGCTTGGCGAGTTAAGGCAGCCGGAGCCCAGTTGTTGCGAGGTGGAGCCTACAAACCCCGAACTTCACCCTATTCTTTTCAAGGTCATGGTGAGAGTGCCTTGGGTTTGCTAGCAAAAGCTCGCGAGGCTACAGGTTTGGGTATTATCACGGAAGTAATGGATTCGGCTGACCTTGCTAAAGTTGCTGAGGTAGCTGATATTATCCAAATTGGTGCCCGTAACATGCAGAATTTCTCTCTTTTGAAGCAAGTAGGAGCAATTAATAAGCCTATTTTACTCAAACGAGGTATGGCAGCTACGATTGAAGATTGGCTAATGGCTGCTGAGTATATTATGGCAGAAGGTAACCCAAATGTGATTTTGTGCGAGCGAGGAATTCGCACCTTTGATCGGAAGTATACGCGCAATACTCTCGATCTTGCAGCCATTCCCGTACTGCGAACTCTCACTCACTTGCCGATTGTAGTTGATCCCAGCCATGCTACCGGAAAAGCAGAGTATGTACCAATGATGGCTAAAGCTGCGATCGCTGCTGGTGCAGATTCATTGATGATAGAGGTTCATCCTGATCCTGCCAAGGCTCTCTCAGATGGTCCTCAGTCTCTAACACCAGAGCAATACAAAGCTTTAATGCAGGAGATAGCTGTGATTGGTCAATTTTTTGGTCGTCAGTCTCAAAAATTGCCTCTATCGACAGGAGTTGCTAACTTAAACATACATAAAGCTACTAGTATTGTATAGGTAAAAGAAAAGGGAGAAAATTGAAACTTCAGCTCTTTTTCTCCCTGATTTTTCCTTTCTCTTTTGTCCAAATTATGTGTATTTCAGTTATTTTTTAGGCTAAGACAGCAAATAGGTAAGCCAATCAGTATCTAGAGAACTGCCTGAAATCATAAAAGCTCCTAATGCATGTTACGGGTGATTTGTACAGTGTCTAGCTCAGATTATATATAAAGTTTAGTAAAGTAGTGCATAATTTCCCCTAATTTGGCTTGACAACTATATGGAGTCTGATCAGTTTTCTCTTGAGGAGTACAAGCCTATGTCGCTTACAAATGTTAGTGCTAGCTTTCAAGAAAAATTCCCAGAAGCAACAGAGTTCTGGAATTTGAAAAGTCTCTATTTAGAACTTGCCAAGCAAAAACTGAATTCCACTGGTAGAGAAACTGAGCTTACACCAGTGGAAAAGGCTTGTTTGAGAGGATTGCTGTGCGGTTACTCTCCTAAAGAAATAGCTGCTGTTGTCAATTGGACATGCGGGGCAATATCAGTTGAACTAACCAAGGGGTTGTATCGATATGTCGAAGCACTGACGGAGAGGGAATCAAACACTCTCAAAACCTGGAGAAACATCCCGAAGTGGCTAGAAGCAGCAGGATACAAAACTCCCGCACCGAGACAAGATTGGGGAGAAGCACCAGATGTTTCAGCTTTCTATGGGCGCACAGAGGAACTCAATACCCTCAAACAATGCATTCGTCAAAAGGGGTGTCGATTAGTGGCACTCCTGGGTATGGGGGGGATTGGCAAAACCTCTCTAGCCGCAAAGCTGGTAAAAGATATTCAAGATGATTTTGACTTTATTGTCTGGCGCTCACTGCGTCATGCTCCACCCCTCAAACAGATGCTTGCAAGCTTGATTCCATTGCTCTCTAACCAGCAGCCATGCTCTGTGTTAGAAGACACCAACCTTCTCATTTCCCAGTTTATAGAGTGTTTGCGAGTGCGCCGTTGTCTAGTGGTTTTTGATGACATCGAGATGCTGATGCGCAGTTGCGATCGCGCTGGGCATTATCGAGAGGAATACGAGAGTTATAGTGATTTAATGAGGCAGTTATCTCAACAACCACATCAAAGCTGCTTGCTCTTCAATAGTTGGGAAAAACCTCTAGAAATGGAGTTACTTGAAAATAAAACTTGCTGTGCTTGCTCATTAAAACTAGATGGTTTACCATTCAAAGCAGCTAGGCAAATTTTAGAAGCGCACAATTTGTCTGGGAGTGAACCAGAATGGTATCGACTCATTACCATCTATCGGGGCAATCCCTTAGCATTAAATATAGCAGCGACAACTATTAAAGAATTCTTTCATGGTAGTATATCCGAATTTTTTAGTTTGAATACGCTAATTATTAGCGAGCCTTTGAAAGCCATCTTATTTGAGCATTTAAGTCGCTTAGATGGCTCAGAGAGGCAGGTTATGTGTTATCTAGCAACTCATCACCAACCAGTCTCACTGAACCAATTGCGAAATTATTTTAATTTGAAAGAATTTGCGCCGTTAAATTCTGCCTCCCAACTGATCAACGTCTTACAATCTCTAGAGAGGCGTTCGATTATTGAAAAAATCGCTAACACAAGTGAGATGGCTTTTACACTCCAGCCTTCAGTTATGAAGGTTACTAAGGAGTATTGCAATGTTTAGAGAACATACTGATTGTATAGCTCAACCCGCCTTGGCACTTGCTGAGTAAGCCCAAGGACGAGCATGGTTTTAGCGATTAAAGTGTTAGTGAGTGTGCCTCAGTTTCAATCAGCTTTGCCAAATCTTGCAGGAAAGCAGCTGCCTCAGCACCGTAGATCATGCGGTGATCACAGGTAATATTTACCTGCATCTGACGCCGCAGTGCCATCATACCGTCAGCTGTTGCTACTATTTGGGTACGCGATGCTCCAATCGCGAGAATACTTCCCTGTCCCGGTGGTAAAATCGCATCAAAACTATCAACGCCAAACATCCCCAAATTTGACAGGGTAAAGGTACCAGTGCTGTACTCCTCAGGCTGTAACTGCTTGCTTCTGGAACGTGCCACTAAATCTTGCCAACGGCGAGACAGAGAGTAGATATCTATCTGGTCAGCATTTTGCAATACTGGCGTAATTAGTCCACCACCTTCCATTGCTACAGCTACAGCAACATTAATTCCGCGACGATAATTAATGCCTTGCTCTGTATAACAGGCATTCAACAAGGGATGCTTTTGCAAGCTCACTGCTACTGCTTTAGCAAGCAGCGCTGTCATGGTCACGCCCTTAGGCTTGATCTTTTTGTATAATTTATCGAGTTCATCAGTAGTGATGGTATAACTAACCCGGAAGACAGGTGCCTGCAGGCTAGCAACCATATTCTGGATCACTGCTTTTTGCAGTGTATTAAAGGGTACGACTTCACCTAGAGTTACTGTTGCCGCAGCAGGTGGTTGCAGTGCAGGGGCAGTGGGGGGAGCGGCAATTGTTTTTTGAGGGGATGAAACTATTGGCTCTACAGGAGAACTGACTTTCCCAACGGCGGATTCAACATCATGGGCAACAATTCGCCCATGAGGACCACTGCCTTTCAATATACTCAGATCAACCTTCAGCTCCTTAGCTAACTTGCGAGCGCGGGGAGAAACAATCATCCTGCCATTGCGTCGGCTTGAAGTCTCTTGAGCAGCTTCTGAGGCTGCTTCTAGCAGTTCTGGTGCTGGTGGAGCTGTCGCCTGCGCTGCTCCAACAGCAACGGGTTGAGACTGTTGAGCAGCTTGCTGTTTGGCTGTTGCGATTTCTGCTTCCGTTTCTGCTACTAGAGCAATTACGGCACCGACAGCAGCAGTTTCACCAGCTGGCACTGTGATTGTAGCCAGATAGCCTTCATGGAAAGACTCGACATCCATATCCGCCTTATCCGACTCAACCACCACCACGGTTTCACCTTTTTCAACTTTGTCGCCTGGGGATTTTTCCCAGGAAACAATTTTCCCTTCGGTCATTGTGGAACTGAGGGCGGGCATGAAAACATCGTGGATCATGGGGGGATCTTCTGAATCAATTCTTGATTAACTTGACGTACTCCCCGCTCTAAAGAGATGGGGATTCTCAAAGGATATTACAAGGCGGTTTAAAAACGCACCTCTCTACCCTTCTTCCTGCTTCTCGGACTTTTAACTAGGCTGTTGCCAGCCCCCGCCAGATCGTCTCCACAGGCATTTCAGACCTACGCTTTGTCCTAGCGTGAGTCTCAATTCAAGCTCAGCTTAAATAGCGTCGGCTTGACAAGCTCTATAGCGTACTTAACTACAGATAACTATACGTTAATTATGATCACGGCGATCGCCCTTGGCAAGGGGTTTTCCTTATAGAGGTGGATATTTTAACTTCTGACTCTTCGATTGTGACTCCTTATAAGCTGTTACGCATTAAGAGTGTGTATTCAATAAAAAGGGGAGAGAGAGGGTTTGAAGCATTCTCATTAAACTAGAAAATATACGATTAAAATGCACACTAGCTTATCAGGTTTCGCCTTAAGAAAATTTAATTCGAAATTCCGTACCTTGACTTGGCTCTAATTCCAGTTCTCCTTCCAGTTGTTGGGTTAAAATCTTAACCAACTGTAGTCCTAGTGTCGGAGGTGCTTGCCAATCTAAATCTTTGGGTAAACCTACACCATTGTCCTTAATAGTTAAAAACAATTGCTCCCCCTCTCTTTTTAGTGTGATTTCCACTAAACCACCTGTTTTTTGAGGGAAAGCGTATTTGAGTGCATTGGAAATAAGTTCATTAACAATCAAACCACAAGTAATTGCCTTATCCAGGTTGAGCAAAACTTCTTCACAGTTAATTTTGATCTCGATGGGTTCTCTACTCAACTCGTAGGACTGGATCAGATGGCAAGTTAAAGTTTCAATATACTCAGCAAAGTTAATCTTTTCGAGAGATGCAGAACTATAGAGCCTCTCATGAACTAACGCCATCGATTTCACACGATTGTAACTTTCTCGGAACAGTTCGATGGTCTTGGTGTCTTTGAGGCTGTAGGACTGGAGGTCTAGTAAACTAGAAATAACCTGCAAGTTGTTTTTGACTCGATGATGAACTTCCTGTAGCAGAATTTCCTTTTCCGTGAGCGATTTACGCAGGGCTTCTTCTGCCAGCTTTTGCTCGGTAATATCAATTCCTACTCCTACAGCTGCACGATTTTGCTGGTACTTCTGAACTCCGATCCAGTAGTTACGTATCGAGTCTTTGATTGGTACATTTACAACTCGGGAGGCAGTTGTTTTGGGGCTTACCAAAAACTCCCGCAAAAATTGAGACAGTTCAGATTTGTGATCAAAAAAGCCCACTTCTCTACCTACAAAAGCTTCAGTAGGCAAGTTAAGGGCTTTGGCTAAATGACCATTAGTACCTAGGTAGCGCCCATCTACACTCATCCAGGAAACGCAGCCAGGCACAGTATCCAAAACTGCTTGCAGCTGATCTTTTGCCTTCTTTAATTCTTGAGTATATTGCTGGCGCTCTGCTTCTGCTTGTTTGCGAACTGTGATATCTTGAAAAGCACAGACGGCATAGACCACAGCACCATGCTCATTATAAATAGGGGTTCCTCTTGCCTCTAAGGAGATAATCTGATCTTGGCGGTGAACTTCCATATCATCAATAGTTGTCTTTTTTCCTCTGAGAGCTTGTGAAAGTGTTAGCTTCTCTGGGGGATATAATTGCTGTGTCCCAGCAATATAAAATTGATAAATATCGGACAATTGTTCAACATCCCCATCCAGAGTAGCTTTTGCGCCTAGTAAGTGCATTGCAGTTTGATTGACATAGACCGATTGACCAGAGTTATCAACCACAACAATACCGATGGGGATGGCTTCTAAAATTTGCTTGAGCTTTCTTTCGCTTTGCCTGAGCAAGGCATTTTCGTACTCCTGGGCTTGGATCTTCCACTGGACATATCCGATAACTATAACTACCGGCAACAGAACATAGCAAGTGTAAGCCCACCAAGTTTTCCAAGGGGGAGGAGTAATAATAATGGTGAGCGAAGTGCCTTGTTGATTCCACACGCCGTCACTATTGGAACCTTTGACTTTGAAGATATAGGTCCCTGCATCTAAATTGGTGTAACTGGCATAGCGTCTGTGTCCTGAATAAATCCACTTGTGGTCAAATCCTTCGAGTTTGTAGGCGTACTGGTTTTTATGGGGATTGGTATAGTCGAGAGCAGCAAATTCAAAACTGAAGAAGTTTTGTTTGTAGGAGAGTTGAATTTTATCGGTTGCAGTAATTGTTTGATCTAGATTTTCACTTTCATTAAAAACTTTAAAATCGGTGATCACAATTGGCGGCAGATAATAACTGTCTTTGACTTCCTTAGGGAAGAAGCTATTAAATCCATTGACGCCACCAAAAAACAATTCTCCTGTTTTACTTTTGATGTAGGCTTTGACTCCACTGAATTCATTCCCCTGAAGACCATCACTTACATCATAATTTCTAAAGGTTTCAGTTTGAGGATTGAATTTTGATAATCCTTTATTAGTGCTTAGCCAAAGATTACCATCGTTGTCAACCAGCATACCGACAATAGAATTGTTGGGAAGACCATCTTTCTTGGTGTAATTTGTAAAAGCTTCGGTAGCAATATCAAACTTATTAAGTCCACCACCATAAGTACCAATCCAGAGTGTACCTGTTGGGTATTCAACAATTGTTATAACCCGGTCATGACTCAAACTATTGAAATTAGCTGGGTTGCGTGTGTAACGGGTGAACTCACCAGTTTCGCGATTGAATTTGTTGAGTCCTTCCCAAGTACCAATCCAGAGGGTTCCAGATTGATCTTCATAGATTGAGGTAATAGTATTATTACTTAAACTGTTTGAATTACCTGGGTCGTGTGTGTAATGCGTAAATTGACCAGTTTCTCGATTGAATTTATTGAGTCCTTCCCAAGTACCAATCCAGAGAGTGCCAGATTGATCTTCATAGATTGAGGGAATAGTATTATTACTTAAACTGTTTGAATTACCTGGGTCTTGTGTGTAATGCGTAAATTGACCAGTTTCGCGATCCCATTTATTGAGTCCACTGCCAAAAGTACCAATCCAGAGCATACCATCTCTGTCTTCATAGACTGACCAAACAGTGTCACTACTCAAGCTATTGGGATCATTTGGGTCATGTTGGTAATGGGTAAATTTGTTGGTTGTGGGATCAAATCTATTGATGCCACTGCCATTGGTGCCAATCCAGATCATCCCAGACTGGTCTTCATAGATTGACATTACCTGATTATCATTCAAACTATGGGGATTATTTGAATCGCGTTTGTAATGTTTAAATTTGCGATTTTTCTGGTCTAATTTGTTAATACCGCCGAAAGCAGTACCAATCCATAATATATCGGGTTCAGTTCTCAAGAGACTATTAAATACAGTATCATTCAAGCTTTTGGGGTTAGTTTCGTCTTCTGTGTAGTGGGTAAATTTCTTGGTTTTAGGATCAAATTTATCGAGGTATCTGCCATAGGAACTAACCTGCCAACTACTAGTACCAAGCCAGAGATGACCAAAGCGGTCTTCGGCAATTGAGCCGACAGTTTTATAACTCAAACTATTAGGATTATCTGGGTCGTGTTGGTAATGGGTAAATTGCTCAGTTTCCCGTTCAAATAAGTTGAGTCCCCCGTTTTTAGTGCCAACCCATAGTCTGGAAAACTGGTCTTCATAAATTGATAAAACAGTGTTATCACTCAAGCTCTGGGGGTCATTAGGGTTATTGCTGTAGTGAGTAAATTGCCCTGTTTCAGGATTGAATTGATTAAGTCCCTCAGCTGTGCCAACCCAGAGTATTCCCAACTTGTCTTGATGTATAGAGAAGACAGTATTGTTACTCAAGCAATTAAGTTCATTCTGGTTGTTTTTATAATGAGTAAATTGCTCAGTTTCGCGATTAAATTTGTTGAGTCCTCCGCCATCAGTACCAACCCAGATTGTTCCTGAACTGTCTTCATAGATTGACAAAACACGATTGGCCCCTAAACTATTGGGGTTATCTGCTTCAGGAAGGTAACGAGTAAATTGTTCAGTTTCGCGATTAAATTTGTTGAGTCCTCCGCCATCAGTACCAACCCAGATTGTTCCTGAGCTATCTTCATAGATTGAAGTAATCCAATTATCAGATAATGAGTCGGTATCACTTTGATCGTGCCTGTATACTATGAAGTCATATCCGTCATATCTATTCAGACCGTCCTGAGTTCCAAACCACATAAATCCTTGACTGCCTCGCAGCATAGAATAAATTGCACTTTGAGACAATCCATCATCAACCGTCATATGCTCAACTTGGATGTTAGTTTCTTGGGCATAAATGTTAGTTGTTGGTTTCATTCCTGTTAAAATTGTCACGATTATAGTCGCGAGCAATCTTTGGGTTTTACGATTTCTTCCTAAGATTAGACAGCGCCAATCTAACGAGATACCCCAGGGCATAAACTCTCAGACTCCTGAAATTATCGTATCTATATTTTCGTGTTGTCGCATATCTTTGTAAATTTACATACTTATATTAAGACAACTAATTTAGTTTTCTGAAAAAAAACAATTTATAAAATAAAATCTTAGAAGTTAGATAACTTCGCATGATTCGTACCATTGCAGTCTGAATCAAGAATACTGTACAGAAATACACTGTGAGTACCCACCTCCGGCAACACTTCCTAATGTTAAACCTCAACGGTGATAATTAAGCAAACAAGAGAAACTTTGCTCAATTAACCACAGCCCCTAGGGTTAGAGTAACACTTGAAATCATCCTCTGTGAGCTTAATCAATTTCTATGGCATACCATGCATAGGGACTAATACACTGGCTAAATTATCTCCAGTGTAACCCTTATAACATAAATTAGCTCTAAATCTAAATGGGACAGATTGATATTACCTTCTAATAGATAGTTTGCACAGAACAAAAAATGTAGCAAAGCTTGGCAGATAAGCTTTGCTACCACAAAAGCCAGGATCATGATGTTTTCTTGACTTTATTTAATTTGCTCTTACGAAAGATTTAGACGAAATTATCGGCACCCACCTAAACAGTAACCACCTAAACAGTAACCATCTAAGCATGTATCAGCAGCTGTAGAGTGGAATCGATCACCATCAACCAGGGACTGGAGACGTATGTCTGTAAGTGAAGCTGGTTGGACAGGCAAAGGAATTTCACAGACTACTTCATTGTTGAGTTTGATGCCTAATAGGGTGTTCTGCTGCACAGA
>JAAHGS010000055.1 GCA_010692645.1 Symploca sp. SIO2E9 | reverse complement strand
AGACATACTATCATTGTTAAAAGGGTTGGGAGTTCAACCCTAGGCGTAGGAGATGTTAGACAGGCTGTGCCTGCAATCTCTGCTTGATGCCTGAATCCCACGAATTCAATTCGTGGGAGTGGCTCAAAGAAACTATCAACCCCAAACAGAGACAATAGATATCTGGAAGTTAGCGTGTTTACGACAAAAGTCCAAAATTATGGCAATTTCAGTGCCTAGAAATTGCTGGGCAATTTTCTTATCTAGTTCTCATCTAGTCCTCAGGACTAATTCAGATTGATAGCTGATCCTAAGAATATAAATAACCCCCTCAATTTTAGCCCTGCTAGCATTCTAATAGCAGGGTTATTTTCTTGGCAGATAAATTTTGCCGGAACTATGGGAGCAGGGGAGGAAAATCCGGGATTTTATAAATAACCCTAGAATTAGGAGTAATCAAAAGGAGTTGGATAACTGATTACTTTCGTGAAGACTACCTAGTAATTCTCAACTTTACTTAATAATCCTGGAAATCGACCCATGAAACTACCCTGGAATTCACTGCTAATATCTGTAGGACTCGTACTCTCAGGTGAACCTTCAGTTGTTTTAGCCCAGTCTCCTAAAACCTCTGAGTCGGCAAACCCAAACTCTAATACTTCCGAACTCCTGCCCAGATCCAGTTTAGAGGTTGAAGCGCTTGCACCGATAACTCCTAGAGAAGTGGATAATATTTCCCTTGTGGAAACATCATCATTTTATCGGCAAGCGATTGCCCTGCCGAAGGATGCCGGAAGGGCTTTAGGGGCAGCGCCAAAGGCAATCGCTATACCAGAAATTCTCCAAGAGTCTTACTCAGCACAAGCAACATCAGAGGCTTTATCTGAGAGTGCAGATACCATCGTTATTCCTAATGTTGCACCAGTTGAGAGTCCCTTACCTCTAAGTACTCAACAAGCGCAAGCTACTGAAAACGAGGAAACAACTACAGCACCAATTCCAGTAGAGGAGGGGGAGGCGGAGGCAGATGCAGAAACTGATGTTACTAACCAGGACCAAACGAATGTAGCACCTAGTGAGAAAGATCAAGATATAGAAGAAGAAGCACAGGAGAATCCTGAAACTGATATTCCTGAGCCTGAAGATGTAAAGGAGGAAGCTCAAGCAGAAGAATCGAAACTTAGCCCTGAAGAAATAGCACGACAGCAGAGGCTTATTGAGGCTGACAGACTTTATCAGAGTGGAGAAGCTACAGCAGCAACACAACTTTACCGCGAAGCTAAAGAAGCTTTTGAAGTGGAGGCAGCAGTAGATGAGCAACTAGAACCATTTTACGATCCAGCAGAACTGACACCAGCTGGTGCAGTATACTGGCGTCTGTCTGGCGAAGGTTTGGAACAGCAACTGGAAACAAAAACTCTAGTGCCACTAAAGTTTTTGGTAGAAAATGAGCCGGAATTTATTCCTGGTTATGTGCGCTATGCCCAAGCCCTTAGAGATTATGAGCAGCTTGAAGAAGCTATACAACTGCTAGAGCGAGCCTCAACTCTATATCCTAATCAGCCCCAATTGCTAAAAGTCACTATTGAGGCAATGGGGGAATCAGAACAATGGTTGGAAGCTTCACTCAAGGCGCGTCAGTTTGCCCTGCTTAATAGGGAGCATCCCCAAGCTGAGGAATTTGAGGCTCTAGCGGATGAGTATATGGAGTCATATAAGTCCCATCTGCGTCGCAAGCTCAGAGGTAATGCGATCGCTAATGTGATTACTGGTACTATCGGCTATGTAGTTACAGGTAATCTTTTTGGTCCAATCTCTGCTATTCAGACGACAGCCTTGATGCTGCGGGGAGAATCAGCTGTAGGCAGGCGCTACGCCCAACAGGTGCAGCGGCGAATACCGATGCTGGAAGATGAAGAGGTACTTGAATATGTGCGGGAGATAGGAAATAAATTAGCGGCGGTGGCGGGGCGTGATGAGTTTGAGTATGAGTTTTATGTAATCATGGATGACCGCATCAATGCTTTTGCATTACCAGGAGGCAAGATATTTGTCAATGCTGGTGCGATTATGGAAACTAAATCGGAGGCAGAGTTAGCCGGATTACTCGCCCACGAATTAGCCCATGCTGTTTTATCCCATGGCTTTCAGTTAGTCACAGAGGGCAACTTGATTGCCAATATCACCCAATATATTCCTTATGGCGGCACTGCTGCTAATCTCATTGTTCTTGACTACAGTAGGGATATGGAACGTCAGGCAGATGATCTTGGCACTAGAATTCTAGCTTCGGGGGGCTATGCAGCCGATGGACTTTACAATTTGATGGTTACCCTAGATGAACAAGAGCAAGAGCGCCCTATATTTGCTTGGCTCTCAACACACCCAGCAACTAAGGAACGAATTAATAATTTGAAAACTATGATTGAGCGTAATGGCTACAATCGCTATACCTATGAGGGGGTGGAGCAACATCTAGTTATTCAGGAAAAAGTAGGTAAACTCCTAGAGAAACATAAGCAGTGGGAAGAATGCCTCGAAGATAAAGAGTGTCGCGAAAAATTGGAGGAAGAAGATAGGGAAGATAGAGAGGATAGGGAAGATGTTGAAAATCCTCAATAATAATTAATAAGTAAAAAGCTAGGATTGACAGTGCTTCTGGACTTCTTTAGTACTTTCGTACGGGGGAACTTCAGCCATAACTGCCTCCAATAGCAAATCCGCACCAAAACGAACAGCATCAGTGCAGGGTAAACCAGTCTCTGTGCTTACCTTCTCAATAGTTGCCATAGCTTCCCCCTCTTCCAAATGACCAGTATTGAGAGCAATTGCTACCACCCGCGTGCTAGCAAAGGCACCACCAGCCCTAGCAATTGTCTCATAAAGCTTAATCACCTCCGTTAAAGGCGGAATCGGGACATGATCATGATTGCGAATGTGAGTTTGTCCGGCGCGATGTACCAATATCAATGCAGTCGGCTGAGTTCCTCGCAACAATGGTAGAGTTGCTGTTGAACCAGGATGTAGCAGCGAACCTTGCCCCTCAACAATCAACAAGTCGTAGTCATTACCAAAACGCACAATCATTTGCTCTACAGCCCCAGCCGCAAAGTCCACACGCACAGCATCCAAGGGAATACCGTCTCCAGCAATCATTACACCAGCTTGACCAGTTGCAAGGAACTTGGAACGCATCCCCTTTTGCTGGGCAACCCGATTTAATTCCAGACTTGCAGACATTTTGCCGACAGCCATATCAGTGCCAACAGTTAAGATACGGCGACAAGGAAGTAAGCTAGCTTTGGCACTGCCCACACTTAAGTTCTTAGGCTCTTGACGAATATCCCAAATCCTCTGACCATCCTTGAGTAATACTTGCAACTGGGGATCACAAGCCATAGGAGTATGCAAACCATTAATTACTGATAACCCAGCAGCTACGCCCTGCTTAACCTCCTGCCACCAAGCCTCTGGTAAAGCTCCTCCAGATGGTGCAATGCCAATTGCCAACACCTCTGGATGATAAGCTAGTGCTGAATTCACTGAATCGACAATCGGCGCATTGTAAGGGATTCCCGTTAGTTGAGACAGAGACTTACCAGCACACTGCTGGTCAATTACCGCCACAATTTTTGCTTGAGAATAGCGTAAAAGTGTTAACCCAGTTTTACCATGGGGACCAACAATCCCTCTATGCAGCAAAATAGCAAGGCGACAGTCAGTAGTGAGACCCACGGTATTGCACTCCCAGTCCTGGTAGATTATTAGGCATTAAACACCCACTTTGTAGATTAGCACCAGTGAAGGGGTCATCTACTAAATTTAGGTGGCTGTCTAAATCTAGATAATCAGCCCAGGGGGAAAGTTGGGACGCTGCTGTATTTGCCAATGTGCTGTCAGAATAGCAACCGAACATTACCTGTAAACCGCAAGCTCTAGCAGTATGCACCATACGTATCGCCTCAGTTAAACCTCCTGATTTCATGAGTTTGATGTTAATGCCATGTACACTACCTAGAAGTGGGGGGATATCGCGGCTAGTGTAACAGCTTTCATCGGCAAAAATCGGCAAAGGCGATCGCTCATAAAGTATAGGCAAATCTCGCTCTTGCCCTGGTGTTAAAGGCTGTTCGACATACTTAACCCCCTGATTAGCAAGCCAGTTACACATCTGTAGTGCTTCCTCTAGACTCCAACCTCCATTGGCATCTACACTCAACAGCGCTTCTGGTGCTTGTGATTTAACTGCCAGAAACATTTGTTTATCTGCGGCAATACCTCCGGTCGAACCTAATTTGACTTTTAGCATGCCTGCACCAGTCAGGGGTAACCAGTCGCGCACTCGTTGTCTCGCTCCCTCCGGCGAATTAATCCCAATTGTTGCAGAAGTTAAGACAATCTGGTTACAGTTCAAACCCCACAGACGCCATAGCGGCATTTCCGCCTGCTTTCCGAGCCAATCGTGTAAAGCCATATCGATGGCAGCCCAAGCCGCTGAGGGCAACTTCTTAGATGCCAACAGTTGCTCAATTTTCTGCCGCTCCCAAGGATTAAATGTCTCCAATATGGGGACAACTAACTGTAGTGCCTCCAATAGAAGTTCAGTGTTTTGTCCTGGTTGACGCCCCGTGGAAAAGGGGGATGCTTCTCCCCATCCCTCAATACCCTGTTGCTCGATTCGCAACCAGATATTGGTGGTTTGAGATGTTGTGCCGCGACTAATGGTTAAGGGGAACCGCTTGTGTACTGTGAAGGTTTCCAGGTTAATGCGCATAATTTTACAGGAAATAGAGCTGCATCCCACACCATTGATCCGTGGGAATGGGTCAATGTTTTTGACCTACCTCACAGAGATATTGATAGCATTGACCTATCTTTTCAAGAACTTGGCTGTTAACTCCTGATCTCTTCACAATGTTTTCAATTTTTGAGGTTTGGTTTTGAATCCCTAGTTTGATAGTGGATACAACCCTCGCAAGGACCAGATGGATTGACAGCACAGCGGATGTAGGCAGAACGAGCATTGAATTTGCAGGTAATGTCACCGACTAAATAACCCACACCTTCGAGGTAACGCTGCTCTGGAAGCATTTGATGCCTTGACAACGTGCCACTTCCTGACATGTTGATTGTTCTTGCCAGCCTTGGCTGTAATCGTTTCTTAGCTTTGTGCATGATCCATATAGAAAGCAACGGTAGCACCAAAACTAAGACAACAAGTAGGATTGCCTTTAACAAAAACATATTATTTTCCTCTGGAGTGAATCGACTTATGCTCTCACTCAGCGAGCTTTAATGATTTGGGCAAAGCTCTTGTGATCGCTACAACACGCACACGATGACACACCCTTGATGCCTTTGAGTATCTAATCCGATAGTATTAGCATTTTTTAAGAAGGGAACAAGACAAACCAGGAAAGGGTTATAATCCTTCAAATCTAACTCAAAACTAATCTGTAGTTCTCCTCCTTCCCCCTCTAGTTTGAACAAAAACAATACTACCGAAAATGCTACGATAACCAATCTATAGCAGTGGGCGCTGGTATGTTTACAAATTCAGGTAAAGAACAATTGCTAAAACCTTGGTTTGATAAGTTTTTCCATTCCCTGTTCCCTGTTAAGAGTTCCCAGCGGGCAGCGCTATATGAGTTTTTGATAACAAAGGGCAAGGCTTGATCAACCTTACCCTTAATTTTTTTGATTTTTGTAACGATCGCAATATTTTGATAGCGATTACCCTAAGGGGGCAGTGCCTTAGCAAAGTGGCTCTAAAAGAGCTAGCAATTGTAGAGCTTAGGCAACTGTTTGGTAGTATGACTCTCCGATGATCGTGTTTAAATCTGGGGTTTGATCAAAACCGCGTGAGATTTCTCTAAACCTAATCTGCTTGGCTTGAAGTGCCCTTTGTAAAAGCTCCATAGCCTGCTGAGGTTTGCCGCTACCACAAAAGAATAAATCAGCAGCAAAATATCCATGCTCTGGCCAGGTGTGTATGGCAATATGAGACTCTGCCAAAGTTGCTGTAGCCGTAACTCCGTGGGGACTAAACTGGTGTACACAAAGATCTATAAGGGTTGCTTCTCCTGCTACAATCGCATCAATTAGAGCACGACGAATTCCCTCAGGGTCGTTGAGAAGGTCTTGCGGTGCTTCCCATGCGTCAACGACCAGATGAGTTCCCACTTGTTTCATTATGTCAGATTTACTCCACCTGATAAGTCTCAAATATTCCTTTTATAGCACAGCTTGAGAATTTGCTATCATAACTTTTCCGATTCCACAACAGGTATTTTTAAAATACCCTAGTGATCACGTAGTTCTGTTTCCAACTTCTCTAAATCCTCTGGTAGCAAAATAGTGAATTGTCCACTTCTTACTTGCTCATCATTAGTTTGGGTTATTTCCAGCCAATAGGCAAAGCGCTTACCTAAGAGGAGTTCACCCTGCTGTAACTCCAAAAGAGGGCGACGCAGACGCCGTCCTAAATCAGCAATTTCTGAAGAAGGGTAAACGTACATAAGTCGCGCCTGCTGATAATCTTGATAGATAGCCAGACCGTATATAGTACGCAGAGCTTCCTGAAGCTGCTCAAAAGTGACACCGTTAATCTGGTCATATATGACAACGCGCTCGCTCCTAATAGTCCTTCTATCGCTGGGAGTATTAAGCCTACCTGGAGGAAGCACCGTGGCTTGAAAGCTAAACCTCCGTGCAGGAGTGTCACCTTTGTTCACTAATAACCCATCGCCAATGTCTGGTCGTAGGGTAGGATGTGCATTAATCCAAGCAGCGACTTGGTCTGTACTCTCACCCGGTAGGGCGTTAGCGCTAGTCGTCAATAGCAAAAAGTAAACAGGAATGAGCATGCCCTTGAGCCAAGTGAAGGGCAAAAAATGCTGATTTTGGATTTTTACCTTGTTCAAAACTGACTCCCTGGTCTAATTGTTTGCTTAGCAAGCTAATAACCAATCACCTGCCATCTTGTCTGCAAAGTTGTCGAGTCAATTTGAGTGAATTGGTATCAGTAGCTAGGAAACTAACCAATATAACTTTTTTCTAAGCGTTGGTAAGTCAGGAGGGGGACTTTAGGGGTGAACTGCCGTTAGTCTTTATACAGCATAAAATAACCAGGTAATCGAAATCAGGAAACTCTACGGCTCTTCATAATTCCAAATACTCGTAATTGTCAAGAGCTATTAAGACTCACTATGTAAAAATCTCGTAAATTTTAACTCTTAAAAATTCAGATCACATCAAGATTGGATTTATTAAAGTTTACTCAACCTTTTCTTTGTTGACAACTTAAACATCATTTTGTATATTCATTGATGTCACTCTGAGAGATCATCTTAGCCAACTAGCAAATTACAGGAAGTAGCTAAGATTACAAAGACTTATTGGCGGTGCATTAAAAGCAATTCATGTTTAGAGTTGCTAAGCTGACGGGGTGACAAGTCCAGTCAAGGTTTTGATGTGCTTGTCACCCCGTCAGTGAAGTGTATCTCACTAATTCAAAAAATGCTATAAGTGAAATATTTTAGCTTAATTTTTATGAACAGACAACACAAAAAAAGAGATGTTCTCTTAAGATGGCTGTATTTATGGCGATTTAAATAACTTCATACAGTCTTTTTTATTAGATTTACCTATTTGTGCTTTATAATCAAAATTTATTTATGCCTTAATATCAATATTTACTTTATAAAAAAACTTTCAAGTTTTCTCTGAATAGCTAATTAAAACTTCTGTAAAATCATCTTTTTTCTATTGCAATACTTTTTTGCTGCTGATACATTGAATTTGTTCGCAACAAAAAGAATGATTCAGATTTTACTCTGATTTTTTTAAAGTGAAAGGGATGCTGTTCTAGTAACAATAACTTACTAGAATCTTTTCAGAGTAATTAATATAGCTGCAAATTCTGCAAGAATTTTTTTTTCTTTGCGGCTGTATTCTCATCGATTCAATTAGCAGAGAACCAGAACTTACTAGTGTTGATTTTACTGACAAAGACATGGCAAAACTTAAGAATGGCGGCTTTGAAAAAGGCAGTCTAAAAAACTGGAAAACTCTTGGCGATACTAGTATCGAAACAGCAAGTTTTGGAGCTGGACCTAGCGAGGGTGAATTCCAAGCATTACTCACAACCTTTGGTTCAAGTTTTACAGCAAAATCCTCTAATTTAACGGCAAGATCCTCTGAACTAATACCCTCTTCAGAAAGTACATTAAAAGCTTCTTCTAAGTCTAGTGGTGCAGTTAGTGACTCAGATTTGGAAGACTTCTTAAGTTTAGACACTGGAACTCTTGATAGTTTGAACAATGGGAATGTAATCCAAGGTTCCGCGATTAAACAGAAACTTAAAGTTAAAGCTGGCGATGTTGTAACCTTTGATTGGAAATTCCTGACCAATGAGTTAACATTTGACCAAAATCCCCAAACCTTCAACGACTTCGCTTTCTATACTATTGATCCTCCTGGTAGAAGAACTGAGCCGCTACTGTTCGAGTTGGTAGACACTGATCAGTCTTCTGAGCCTTTTATTACATCTCAAACTGGATTATTTGCTGATGAGACAGATATTAATCCTAACATCAGTGGTTTTGGTACTGAGACCATTTTCTTCGAGAAAGGCGGGAACTACACAATAGGTTTTGGTGTTGTAGACGCTGATGACATCGGTTTTGACTCTGGATTGCTCATTGACAACGTTCAAATTAAACGTCCACCAGATCTTACTATTGAGTTTCTCGAGATCAATACACCAGATGAAGTCACTCCCAATAGTCCTGGTAGCGTAACTGTAAGAGTCACCAATGAAGGAGACTTGACAGCCGAGGATATAGACATTTCTCTGTTTGCTTCAGTCAACAAGGTTATTGAGTTTAATCCTAATGGAGCAGGAAGTGATGCTCAACTGGCTAATCTAACCATAGATACCCTAGAAGCATCTGAGTTTCAAGATATTCTACTACCATTTGAGCAAGTTGTAGTGGGACCACCAGGAGCATTCCACTATATTGCCTCTGTTGACCCATCAAATAGCATTGCAGAGACTAATGAAGGCAATAACGAAGCAGTTCAGCTAGTTTCTTTGCCCGGAACTAATGCTGTGATCGATTGGAGTTCAACCTTTTTAAATGCCGTACAGGCAACACCAGGTTCCACTAGTGATCCTGATTCAACTCCTCCTTTTCATGCAATTAATTCTGGTATTTTTCATTCGGCAATTTTTGATGCCGTAAGATTGACCACAGAGGGTGGAGAGAATTATACTTCCATCTTTGTCGATAGGGCAGATCTTCCTACTAAATTAGCTACTCTTCCCCCTGGTAAAGTCTCAGCAGAAGCAGCAGTAGCATCAGCTGCTTTCACTGTACTCAGTGAAATTTATCCTCTGGAAACTCAACAGTACTTAAAACAGTTACGAATAACTATAGATGAGGCAATTGCCAGCGGTCAGAGCGCGAGATCAGTTGCTCTTGGCCAAAAGCTAGGAGCATTTGTTGGAGAAGCAGTACTAGCACAAAGGGCAAAGGATGGTCGCTTTAAAGCTCAAAGTCAACTTGATCTACCACCAATTGATGGTTCAAAGTACATTTGGCGTCCCACAACTCCAGAAGAGACAACAGGACTATTACCTGGATTAGGCTTTGTCGATACTTTTGCTATCCCTAATCTTGAAGGTAATTTGAAAACAGGTCCTGTTTTGCAAGGAGAGACTTTTGGTTTTCTTGAATTCTTCCCAGAACCTGTTCCGGCCTTCGATAGTCCAGAGTATGCAGCAGAACTCATTGAAGTTCAGGCTATTGGAGGAGCTGCTGACACTGCAGTTACTGAAATTACCCGTACCGCAGAGCAAGAGGAAATTGCAGCTTTCTGGTTAAATGATAAATTAGTAACTAGCGGACCACCTGGACAATGGACACAAGTAGCTCAAGAATTGGCTACTAGTCAAAATCTTGATTTACTCGATAGTGCTCGTTTGTTAGCACAAATGGGTACAGCTCTTGGTGATTCTGCAATTACTGCTTGGGCTTCTAAGTACTACCCGGAACTTGCAATTACGGCTCTTGAGGTTCAGGGAATACCAGTACCAGAAGGTGTTGGTTTAACAGATACACAACCTAGACCAAGTACCCTAATTAACTTCATTGCTGGCACTGATTCCTTCGACGAAACAATCCAAGATCCAGATTGGGAACCACTTTTCGAGAATCCTAACTTCCCAGACTATACCTCTGGTCATGCTACCTTTGGTGGTTCGGCTTCTGTTATTTTGGATGCTTTCTTTGGTGATATCATCAGTGAACAAACCCCAGTTGATATTACTACCCAAGAAATAATTGGCTTGGTTCGTAGCTATGGTAGCTTTGAGGATGCAGCAATCGACAATACCTTAAGCCGCGTTTATGCCGGTGTTCACGTTACCTCCTCTGGTGTAGTTGCACAGGAAGCAGGTGAAGATATTGCTACATTTGTAATTCAAAACATCGCTCAGCCTATTGTGTAGGAATAAGAGCAAAACAATAAGGTGTAGGTTGGGTTAAGCGTAGGTGAAACCCAACCTATAGCGAATCTATTTGATTGAACGATTCTGAATTCAACAATAAATAATTTAGGAGTGTTATTATATAGCAGTTCTAAATTATTCTTCTAAAAAAATCACTTTATTATCTAAGAATTGAAATTAATCCAATATTTTTTAAAGTTTACTTCTGAATCATAATTTTTTAACTTATCTCAGTGTGTACAACTTATTTATAGTCACGATAATTATCTTTTTTTTGTCCACCAAAGATAAATTTAACTTAATTTGACTTTAAAGTTCATCAAAACTTCATCGAAACTTAATAATTTATTTACAGAAAAGCTCCTGGGTACGATACAAAGTCATCCCGGTTTCAATTACATTGTTTATTGGGTAATTGATTAAAAGCCTCGTCAAGCTAGGCAGAGTCTAATAAACCAAAGATGGCAGATGGAGCAATGAAAAAATAAATTTTGCCAATTATTTATTTCGGTGAAAACTGAAAGAAACCGAGAACTGTAAACTTTGAAAAATTAAGATGGACGAGATTTTTAATGATGGTCTCTTTTTCTAGACCATCATTAGTCTTCAGATTGAGTGCATCTTACCTAACTTGACTTTGGTCGCTGGTATTATCTAATTAAAAGGAAGAATTTGTGACAGATATTTTGGAGAAAATTGGTAGTTTTACTAGCACTATAGGGGCTGAAATTACCGCTTACGACCCCAAATCTCAAGAGTTATTTGTGGTTTCCGGCGATACTGAAGTTCAAGTGATTGACTTTAGTGACCCTACCAATCCCACTGAGGCGATACCACCAATTGATATTTCCACAATTGTCTCTGGAATTGGGGGAGCAAATAGCATCGCCACTAGCAATGGTTTGGTAGCGATCGCACTCGAGGCGGAAACTGCGACTAATCCTGGTAGTGTTGTTGTTGTCGATATTGCTGCTTTCAGGAATAATCCTGGTGATGCCAACACTTTTAAGGTGTTGGAAGTGGGAGCACTACCCGACATGCTTACCTTTACCCCCGATGGCACTAAGTTGCTGGTGGCAAATGAGGCAGAGCCAGATGATGGTATTGACCCAGAAAGCTCGATCAGTATTATTGACCTATCAGCTGGACTAGCAAACCTGAGTCAGGACAATGTCGCCACGGCAGACTTTATTGCCTTTAATGGTAGGGAAGAAGAACTGCGAAATAAAGGTGTGCGCATCTTTCCAGACAAGACAGTGGCTGAAGATGTTGAACCTGAATTTATTGCAGTTTCCAAAGACGGCAAGAGTGCTTTTGTCACTCTCCAGGAAAACAACGCTTTCGCAGTTTTAGACCTTGAATCTGCCCAGGTTATAGATATTCTGCCACTAGGTGTAAAAGACCACTCCCAAGGTCAACCAACCCTAGAGAAATTTGAATTCACCGACTTGCCTCTACTGGGCACAACCGAAGCTGGTCAAGAAATTAAGTTGGGGGGATTGTCTGGTCTATTCTATGAAGGCACAGATGAGACAACTGGTAAATTAAAGTTTATCACTGTCCCAGACCGTGGTCCCAATGGTGAGCCAACCGATGTTGACGGTGACGGTAGTAATGAACGTCCCTTTGCTTTACCAGACTATCAAGCCCGTGCGATTCGCTTTGAATTAGAACCAAACTCAGGCGAAATCAGCATTACTGAAACCATCTTCTTGACTCGCCCAGATGGGAAAACCCCAATCACAGGTAGACCTAATATTGAAGGCATTGATGAAGAACCAGTAGACCTTTCAGGTAATTTACTACCTCTTGATGAATTTGGTGCAGACTTGGAAGGAATTGTCATTGCCCCTGATAGTACATTTTGGATGGTGGATGAATACCGTCCAGCCATCTATCACTTTGATGCCCAAGGCGTGCTGATTGATCGCTTTGTGCCTGAAGGCATATCTGCCTTAGCTGGTAAAGAAGCAGGAACCTTCGGCACCGAATCACTACCAGCAGAATACTCCAATCGCCGTCGCAACCGTGGTTTTGAGGCAGTATCCTTGGATTCAGAAACAGGAATCCTCTACGCCTTTATTCAAACACCACTGGCTAATCCGGATCGTGCGGCCTCAGATAACTCTGATGTAATTCGCATCTTGGGGATTGACACCACCACTGGTAGCCCAGTTGCTGAATATGTTTACTTACTCGAAGACTCTGCTAGTGGTACTCGCCCAGGGGGAAGAGTAGATAAAATTGGTGATGCCACCTACGCTGGTGACGGTAAATTCTTTATTATCGAGCGCGATTCAGCAGTTGGTGAGACAGCCAAAAAGTTCATTTTTGAAATTGACCTCAAGGGCGCAACCAATCTGCTGGATCCTGAGGCACCAGCACTGCCTGCTGATATTACCCTAGAACAGTTAGGTAACGCTGATCAACTGGCTGCTATTGGCATTCAAGCAGTTAACAAAATCAAAGTCACTAACTTACCATCGATTGGCTATCTAGCTGGGGATAAACCAGAAGGTTTGGCTTTACTCGATGACGGCAAGCTGGCTGTACTCAACGATAACGACTTTGGGCTGTTGGATCAGGAAATACCCGTCGATGGTTCTGTTCCCCTTAACCCCAATCCCACTCCAGTCGTCTTGGGTATTATCGATTTCGATAATAACAACAGCTTCGATGCCAGTGACAGGGATAACGCCATCAATATCCAAAATCACCCTGTTTTTGGTCTCAAGCAACCAGACAGTATTGCTTCCTTTGAGGCTAATGGCAATACCTACTACGTCACTGCCAATGAGGGTGACGCCAGAGATGAAGACGAGAGGATTAAGGATTTAACCCTCGATCCCGAAGCCTTCCCAGATGCTGCCAATCTCCAGCAAGACGAGCAACTTGGTCGTTTGCAAGTTTCCACCATTGATGGAGACTTAGATGGTGACGGTGACTTTGACCAGTTATTTAGCTATGGTGGACGTTCCTTCTCAATCTATGATGAGTTTGGTAATTTAGTCTTCGATAGTGGTAACGACTTAGAGCAGATTACAGCTCAACAGGTTCCTGAAATCTTTAACTCCGAAGGCGTTATCGATGAAGATGATGGATTCGACAGCCGTAGTGATAACAAGGGTCCGGAACCAGAGGGCGTAACCACTGGGGTGATCAACAATCGCACCTACGCCTTTGTTGGTTTAGAACGTACTGGTGGTATAGCAGCATACGAAGTAACTAATCCCACTGCGCCCAAATTTGTACAGTATTTGCCTAACGATGACGGCGGTGATCCCACTAATCCTGTTGATAGAGCTCCTGAAGGACTAACGTTTATTTCTGCCGAAGACAGTCCCAATGGTGAGCCATTGCTGGTAGTTGCCAACGAAGACAGCCAGACTCTTTCTGTCCTCTCCGTTAACCCTGGTACCCGCATCAGCGATATTCAAGGAGCTGGTCATACCTCACCCCTAGAGGGACAGTCAGTAACTGCAGTTCCAGGAATTGTTACAGCTGTAGATAGTAACGGTTTCTATCTGCAAGACCCAAATCCCGATAATAACGAAGCAACCTCAGAAGGTATTTTTGTCTTTACGGGTTCAGCTCCCACAGTTAGTGTTGGTGATCAAATCGAAGTTTCCGGTACAGTCTCAGAATTTACCCCTGGCGGTACCGATACCGGCAACCTCTCCATTACTCAGATTACTAGCCCCGAGGTTACAGTTATCTCCAGTAACAATTCTCTACCAGCATCGGTAATCTTGGGAGCCGAGGGACGCACCCCGCCCACAGAGATTGTTGACAATGATGGCTTTGCAGTTTTTGACCCTCAAGAAGACGGTATCGACTTCTACGAATCCTTAGAAGGGATGAGGGTTACAATTGATAATCCTGTAGCTATCTCAGCAACCAATCGCTTTGGAGAAATCTGGACGGTTACAGATAACGGAGCTCTAGTAACACCAGGACTCAATAGTCGTGGCGGCATTCAATTAGGACCCGAAGACACTAATCCTGAGCGCATCCAAGTACAACTAGACTCTGGTGTGCTACCGGACTTTGAGGCAGCAGTTAATCTTGGCGATACCCTCAGCGATGTTACGGGTGTAGTCAGCTACAGCTTCGGCAACTTTGAGGTAACTGCCACTGAACCTTTTGAGATTACCGATGGCGGACTCCAACCAGAAGTAACATCTTTAGTAGGAAATGATGATCAGTTAACCATCGCCAGCTATAACGTCCTCAATCTCGACCCCTCCGACACCGAGCAAATTGCTCAAATTGCCGAGCAGATTACAAATAATCTACAGTCACCGGACATTTTAGCTCTGCAAGAAATTCAAGATAATAGCGGTTCAGCTGATGACGGGGTGACTGCATCTGACCAAACCCTACAGGCGCTGGTAGACGCTATTTCCAATGCTGGCGGTTCCAACTATCAATTTTTCGATGTGCCTCCGGCAGACGGCAGTTCTGGTGGTCAGCCTGTTGGTAATATTAGAGTCGCCTATCTCTATGATCCAACTCGGGTAGATTTAGATGAGCAGTCAATTCAGTCTCTGGATGTACCAGCCTTTGACGGCTCTCGTGACCCTCTAGTTGCTGAGTTTAGCTTCAATGACAACACTGTCACGGTAATTAATAACCACTTTAGCTCTAGATTCGGCAGTTCTCCGATCTTCGGTGCCATTCAGCCCTTTATTCAGGCAGGTGAAGATGAGCGCAATGCCCAAGCTGAGTTCCTCAATGACTTTGTAGATGGGATTATCGCTGAGGATGCTGATGCTAATGTAGTGGTACTAGGAGACCTCAATACCTTTGAGTTCACTGATACGCTCTCAACACTGGCAGGGAAAGGAGATGAGCAAGTTCTCACCAATCTAGTTAATACCCTAGATGGAGATACAGCTAATACCTTTAACTTCCAGGGCAATTCTCAAGTTCTCGACCACGCCTTTGTAAGTAACAGCTTACTCGAAGGTGCGGAGTTTGATATCGTTAACTTGAATATAGATTTCGCTGAGCAAGCTAGTGACCACGATCCAATTATTGCTCGTTTCAATCTGCCCTCTGATTCATCTACAGAAGATAGCTTCAAACTGCAAATTCTTCATGCTGGGGACCAAGAAGGAGGATTATCGACAATTGTTGATGCCGTCAACTTCTCAGCAGTAATCAATGGTCTTGAAGATGACTTTGAGAACACCCTGAAGCTTTCTTCTGGTGATATCTATATACCAGGACCTTTCTTTAATGCCAGCGATGAAGTTTTCGGTGATTCCGGTATTGGCGATATTTTAATCAACAATGCTATTGGTTTCCAAGCCATTGCCCTCGGCAACCACGAGTTCGACAGCGGTACCGGCACTCTCAGTGATTTAATTCGAGCCAACCCTGAAATTACCTTCACCGATATTGAAGGACTCGATAGTTATGAGGGAACAGCATTCCCTTACCTCAGCGGCAACCTAGACTTCAGCCAAGATGCCAATTTAGCTGATTTGGTGGTACCAGATGGTCAAGCACCACTTCCCAACAGCATTGCTGGCAGTGTTGTTATTGAAGTGGGTGGCGAATCTATCGGTGTTGTCGGTGCCACAACTCCCTCACTACCTTCACTTTCCTCTATCGGTGATGTGGTAGTTTCTCCCGCTGACGATACAAACTTTGTAGCTCTAGCGGCTGAGATTCAAGAAGATGTGGATGCCCTCACCAGTCAAGGAATTGATAAAGTCGTCCTTGTGTCTCACATGCAGCAAATCGGCATTGAACAGCAATTAGCTGGACTGCTGACGGATGTGGATGTGATTGTGGCAGGGGGTTCCAATACTATCCTTGCTAATGATGATGGCCCTCTAAGGGATGGAGATGTTAGTCAGGGAGCTTATCCCCTGGAGCTAACTTCTGCCAGTGGTGAACCTGTTGCTGTCGTTAATACTGATGGTAACTATCGCTATGTAGGTCGTCTAGTAGTTGATTTTGATCAAAACGGAGTAATTACCTCCATCGGTGATGAGAGCGGTGCCTATACCACTGATGATGCTGGAGTTGACAGAGTCTTCGGTGAGGATGTCGATGCCAGTGAAGTGGCAGATCCAGTTGTGGTCGCCGTTACCGATGCCATTAGTGAAAATGTTTCTGAGCGAGACGGTAATCTCTTTGGTCGCACCGATGTCTTCCTTAATGGTACTAGAGGCGATGTCCGGACTCAGGAAACTAATCTGGGTAATTTGACTGCCGATGCTAATCTCTTTGCAGCTAAGAAGTTCGACCCTAGTGTCACAGTTTCTATTAAAAACGGCGGCGGTATCCGAGATAATATCGGTGTGGCGACAATTCCCTCAGGTAGCAACTCCAGCGAACTAGAGCTGTCGCCACCAGCAGCTAATCCTTTAGTGGGTAAAGAAGAAGGCGAGATTTCTCAACTCGATATTGAGAATACTCTGCGCTTCAATAATGAACTGACTCTACTCACTGTCACAGCCGAAGAGCTTAAGCAAATACTTGAACACGGCGTCGCTGCCACAGAGCCAGGGGCAACCCCTGGTCAATTCCCGCAGGTGGGCGGTATTGCCTTTAGCTTCGATCCCGAACAACAGGCGATCGCTTTTGACGATGCAGGCAATGTTACAACTGAGGGTGAGCGTGTTCGCTCTCTAGCAATCCTCAATGAGGATGGCACTATTGCTGATGTTATCGTTAGCGATGGTGAACTTGCAGGAGATGCCAACCGTGAAATTCGCTTGGTGACGCTCAATTTCTTAGCAGATGGCGGTGATAGTTATCCTTTCCCCTTCTTTGGTGAAAATCGGGTTGATCTGACAACTGCTCTGACTGATGCCGGTGAGGCTAATTTCACAGCTCCAGGCACTGAACAGGATGCCCTGGCTGAGTTCCTCGCAGCAACTTTCCCTGCTGATGATGATGCTGCTACCCAAATCTTCGGTATTGAAGATGCTAGTCCTGCCGAGGACCTGCGGATTCAAAATCTCTCAGTACGAGATGATCAAGTCTTGGGTACTGGCGGTGGCGATACCGTTGATGAAACTTTAGTTGGTTCTGGTGAAAACGAAGAAATTGTCGCCGGTGCTGGCAATGATACAGTTGCTGGTGGTTTAGGAGATGACCAAATCTTCGGAAATGATGGTGACGATGTCTTACGGGGCGATCGCAATAATCGTTCCTCCGGCGGTACAATTGGCGGTGATGACACCATCTTTGGTGGCGCTGGCAATGACCGCATTGGTGGTAAAGCTGGAAACGATCACCTCTTCGGTGAAGAAGGCGATGACCAAATCTGGGGTGATGATGGCGATGACCTCCTCAACGGTGGCAAGGGTAATGATACTCTCACTGGTGATGACTTCTCCGGGGGCAAGGGCAGTGATACCTTTGTCTTAGCTATTGGTGAAGGCACTGACACCATTGTTGATTTTGAGATTGGTGAAGACTTTATTGCTCTTGCAGATAGTCTGAGCTTCGGTCAGTTGTCAATTACAGAGGATGGCAGCAACACCCTGATTGGTTTTGAAGAGGAGACTTTGGCAATCCTTAATGGCGTCAATGCTAATGAGCTGACAGATACTTCCTTCACCATTATCTAGTTTGGTTAGTTGTTGTTTAAAAATCAAATCACTGGTTTGTTAGTCACTAGCATCTAAAACCAATTCACTTAATATAATCTCCTGTTGTGAGTATTGGCAGAGGCGTTGCCTATATCGTCTCTGTTTTTTTTATAAAATTTCTCTATCAAAGTAATAATTGAATGTCATCAATCTCTGGATATAATTGAAATAATTAATTTCAACTTTTATGGGAAATTAAGTTTTTTAGCTTAAGAATTAATGAACATAAACTGTTAATCATTATTTAACCAAGGATTAAATAGAATACAAACAAAAAAATATATATTAACTTTAGGGATTCAACCGCAAGATTAAGCAAGTGGCAAATTGCTCAAATGGCTGATTTGAAGGGGTCGCAATGCGTTAATACTCCAGCAAAAGAGTTTTAAGCTTGCCATTTTTACCGGCTTTTGTCTAGAGCTAACAACAAACATTAATTCCCTGTAGATCAGGGGTTGTAATTAGATAAATGAAGTTTATAGGTAGAGACTATAAAACCTTGGAAATCAGGGTTTTATCTACTTGATAATTCGTTGCTAAACAACCCCTAGCTTCTTACTGAATGTGAGACTTGAGTTGAATTCGTATTAACTCAATCTCAAAATATCTAAACTCCCGAATAAATAGCAACTACCAACAAATTTAGAGTCAAAAATGTCCACTACTTTAGAAGGCTTTGCTTCACTACCTGCTGATACCTTTGCCGAGGGCCCACAGTCTGGTGCCGACAATGGCAGTGGTGAACCTATTGCTGCCAATGGTCGCACTGGTCCCTTTGACGGACAGCCTGTTCAAGGCTTCAGCGGGGTTCAGTTTACTCCCGGTAGTGATGGTTCTACCTACTGGTTTCTCTCAGACAATGGTTTTGGTGGTCAGTCTAATAGCTCTGATTACCTACTGCGCCTCTATCAGGTTGCTCCTAACTTTGCAGGTTCTGAAGGTGGCGATGGTAGTGTTGATGTGCAAGGGTTTGTGCAACTGGCTGACCCTAACAATTTGATTCCCTTTGATATTCAAAACGAAGGAACTACCGAGCGCTATCTCACCGGGTCTGATTTTGATCTTGAGTCCTTTGTCATTGATAACAATGGCGACATCTGGATTGGTGAAGAGTTTGGTCCTTACCTGCTGCACTTTGATGCTAACGGTAATCTCCTCGAAGCTCCCATTTCTACCCCTAACATCTTTGAACTCAACACTCTCAATGGTCAGACACCATTGGTAATTGGTCACCGGGGAGCTAGTGGTGAGCTTCCTGAGCATACTTTAGAAGCTTACAAACTAGCCATTGAGCAAGGTGCAGACTTTGTTGAACCTGACCTGGTTATCACCAAAGATGGTGTTTTGATTGCTCGTCATGAACCTCTGCTGGATGACACCACTAACGTTGCTGAGGTATTTGGTGAAGAGCACAAGTCTACCAAGAACCTAGACGGTGTTGAAATCACTGGTTACTTTGCAGAAGATTTCACTCTAGCCGAAATCAAGCAACTACGAGCAGTTCAATCTCGGGACTTCCGTGCTCCTTCCTTTGATGGTCAGTTTGAAATTCCGACTTTTCAGGAGGTAATTGAACTAGTTCAGCAGGTTGAAGCAGAAACAGGCAAGCAAATTGGTATCTATCCAGAAACCAAGCACCCCACATTCTTTGACCTCCAGGATCTTTCCTTGGAAGAGAAGCTGATCGAAACTCTCAAAGAGACAGGCTTCACCGATCCTAACCGCATCTTCATCCAGTCCTTTGAGTTTCAAAACTTAATTGAACTCCAAGGCATGCTGGATGGGGAAGGGTTGGGTGATATTCCCCTAGTTCAGCTCTACGGCAACACTACAGAAAGTGCTAATCCTAGCAGTACATTCTCTGTTCCCTATGATATCCGCTACAACGTTGAGCAGGGTAATGACTTAGCCGCTATCTATGGTCAAGATTTCTTAGATGCTGCGGAAAATCCCTTGTCTGAAACCACTATTTACAGTGATCTCGACAATGGGGAAATCCTGCAAGTTATCAGCAATAAGTATGCCGAAGGCGCTGGTCCTTGGAAGAATAACTTCCTATTGCGGGAGTCTTTGGATGAGCCTGTCGATGGTAATGGCGACGGCGTTGCTGAAATCACCTCTCAGTTGACTGGTGAAGTTACTTCCTTCGTTGATGATGCTCACGCGGCAGGTTTACAGGTTCACCCCTATACTCTACGCAATGAAGAACAGTTTCTCACTCTAGAAGCTGATGGTACTCCTCAGACTCCTGAAAGAGAGTTTGAGCAACTAATTCAAATTGGTGTAGACGGTTTCTTTACTGACTTCCCTGCTACAGGGGACTTTGTGCGTGACCAAATTGTCGGAGATGAAGTACGTTCTCCCAATCATCCTGCTGTTATAGCTGGTGATGACCTTTCTAATCTACGTGGTTCCCGTGGCTTTGAGGGCATGGCAATTAGCCCTGATAAGCAAACCCTTTATCCTCTATTAGAGGGAACAGTTAAAGGGGATCCCGCAGGTTCTCTACGCATCTATGAATTTGATGCTGTAGCTAGTGAATATCAAGGACTAGTAGGTTATTATCAGTTAGAAGACACCAGCCATGCGATCGGTGATTTTACCGTCATTAATGAGAACGAGTACCTCGTGATCGAACGTGATGGTGGACAGGGTGAAACAGCTGAGTTCAAGCAGATTTTCAAGGTTGACCTCTCCAAAATTGATGCTAATGGCTTTGTAGAGAAGGAAGAGTTTATAGACCTGCTAAATATCAATGATCCTGCGGATCTTAATGGTGACGGCAGCACTAGTTTCGACTTCCCCTTTTTCACTATCGAAGATGTATTAGTTCTTGACGAGAACTCGATCTTAGTTGCCAACGACAATAATTATCCCTTCTCTGTTGGTCGTGCACCTAATATCGACAACAACGAGATCATCAAAATTGAGGTGGATGATTCCCTTAACCTCGATCCAAGGGTAGGTGTGGCAGCTCTCAGCCGCAATATTACCCAGGGTACTAACGATGACGAAACTTTAGTAGGTGATGATTCAGAAGACTTCCTCTTTGCTAGTGGCGGTGATGATACCGTTGCTGGTGAAGAAGGTAATGACTTCATCGATGGTGGCGATGGTGACGATGTGCTCAGAGGCGACGGCAATAGCCGCAAATCTGGTAGCAGCATTGGTGGTAATGATGAAATCTACGGCGGCGCTGGCAATGACCGCATTGGTGGTAAAGGCGGCGACGATCAACTCTTCGGTGAGGAAGGCGACGACCAAATCTGGGGTGATGATGGTGATGATCTTCTTGATGGTGGTCTTGGTAATGATACCTTGACTGGTGATAATTTCTCTGGTGGCAGTGGTAGTGATACCTTTGTCCTTGCTATTGGTGAAGGTACTGACACTATTGTTGACTTCGAGATTGGTGAAGACTTTATTGGTCTAGCAGGTGTTCTCTCCTTTGGTCAACTGTCAATTACTGAAGATGGTAGCAACACCCTGATTGCTTTTGAACAGGAGACTCTGGCAATTCTGAATAATGTCAATGCCAATGATTTGACGGAGTCTGCTTTCACTCTTGTTTAAGCTGGGTTGAACATCTAAAAGAAAGTCGGCGTTAGTGACATTTCCCACACTTGCCTGTAGGTAAGTGTGGGTATTATCCCTCTTCTGTCAAACTGGGTTGAAACCTTGATTTCTCCTAGGCTGAAATAAGGTAAATTCGTAAAAATCTCCTAGAGTGACAAAAGAGGGATATCACATCGAGTCTGAAACTGCTGTAAGGCTTTGCGAGGAATGATTGCAATCAGGAAACTTTTCGAGGAAGAGGTTATTCTACTTCACCAAGCTTCCAGTATAAACAGTAACTTTTTCTTCTCCCATGCTCACAGTTACAGAGGTCGAAGTTTCTTCAACTTCGTAGCTGAAATCAACTCCCCTGACCAGATAAGAACCGTTACTACAACGCCTCAAGGTAATGGTGCCATTAGCCCCAGAGGCTACCGTGGAGTAATTGCCCAGAATCGACTTAATCCCAAGTAAGATGGCAAAATAAAGGCTGGGATTGGAGTCTAAGACTCCTAGCGATCGCTCCTCTGGCGAGAAGGTATTTTGGTAAAAATCACTGCGGTGGATCTCAGCAATCGGCGGTAAATTGAGTAAATTGGAAGGAGCCGTTTTCTCTAATTGTCCTGAAGTAACTCCTAATAGAGAGCGGTCATTTTGACTTTCCAGGTTGCTGGCTTCAATGTCTTCAATCAACACCTTAAAAATCTCAGCCGAGTTAGGATGGACTGATGATGTTAGCCAACGAGAGTCTGTAACTGGCAAGTCAATTAAAATAGACGCCAGAGATATTAACTCTGAGGCATCTCGATGACAAATATGGATTGCCTCCACCTTTTTTTCTGAACGATTGTAGAGATACCAAAGCTTGCCTGTTTCTTTATGAACTACAGACCACCCCAAGTTTTTAAAATCTACTGAGCGCCAATCCCTATAAAGTAAAGTCCATGGTGCTCCTACTAAGGCGAAAGACTTGAAAGCATGTAATCTCAAGGGTAGTCTTTCTAAATCAGTGATTTTAGTAAACTCACCACTGAACCAAGCATTTGCTAATCTCTTTGCCTGGAGTTCTGCTTCCGTTGCTGATAAGAACCCTGATGCATCTCCCAGAATATATATATCCGGGCGATTGATAATAGTTGAACTGGGAAGGTCGATATCGAGAATACTTTTTGAGCTACCATCAATTTTGGGCAGATTTAACTCAGGCACACCATCGTACATTAGATAGTCAAAGTCAATGGATTCCCTTCGTCCCTCAACCTTGAGCCGGAGAGTATTACCTTCACGCTCTTGAATTTTAGCTTGTAAGATAACTTTTATACCCCGCTTTTCCAGCTCTCGCTTGAAGTATTGAAAGGATGGTAAATGGCTTAGCAAAGGTGGTGATTTGAAAATAACCGTAACCTGTAAACCTCTATCTAAAGCAATATCTGCATAGCTGAGGGAAGCAACGTTACCGTCTGAGACAATCACCAGTTTTCCAGAAACAATTTCCCAGAACTGTTGTGGTGAACAGGTGGGCTCAACTAAAGACCAACTTGGCAGCTTGTTACCAGTTGCCAGCACTAGGCGATCAAACCTTAATTTTTCACCTGTATTTAAGATTACTTCACTGCCTTCAATGGCAATAACCTCGCCCTTAACTAATGGGTAACCGAGTCCTTGAAAACTCTGCTGTGTAATCCCTCGCAGTAGTGAAACAAACTGCTGTCCCCCTTCTACCAAAGCTGTTGGTTGCTGATGACGATAGGCAGTGTAATATTCTGAAGGCATGCACGCATAATTGACGCATTTGCCTCCATATTTATCATCACGAGCGATAATTTTAACGTTGGTATAGCCAAGCTGGCGAAGGGAACGAACTAAGGAAAAGGAAGCAACTCCTATCCCTACAACTAGAATTGCCTCTTCCTGTCCAACTTGCGGCTTGCCACGGCGGGGTTTCTTGAATAGTTTAATCGGGTTCACGTACTTGTACTTACCAAATCCAAATCGAACTTTGTAGAACAGACCCTCATCCCAGATCCAAGCCAAGGAATTAAAGAGTCCCTTAACAAGGCTGACACTATCGCCCCACCGCGAGAACTGTAGCAACTGCATAATGTTGTGAATGACTTATACTAACTTGAAAGTCAAATCTTGAATTAATTGAATCATGGCTGGTTTTAATCAATGGACGACCATTTTGGTGCTCAATCTTGATTTCATCCATGCGCAAATCAATAAGTTCTGGAGCTGACTTTTTTAAGGCTTCTTTAGCGCAAAACATGCCACATAAATGCATCATTGGTTGTGGTCTTAACAGAGCAGAAGAAAGCTCTTCATTGCTGAACTGACTCCGATAAAAATCATGAGTCCGATAATTAGATGTTGCTGGTAAGTTGACAATTTCTTCAATGTCCACTCCAACATATAAACCGGTTGAGCCTAGAAATTCTGCTCTTTCAGAACTGCCATTTAAAGTTTCATGGCTACTGAGTTTTGTCTGGCTCTGAGCTACTTTAACTACTTCCTCATCATTACTCTGATCTTGCCCTACTTGAGCAGCAATTTTATTGATTGTCCACTTATCTCCTATGGGAGATAACTTTTGATTGAATTTTCTTTCTAGAGCGCTCTGAATTTTGAGGATTTCAATAGATGAAGTAATTCCTAAAGAACGCAAAGTTGATTTAGGTGAGATTTGATTTTGTTTTTTTCCACTGATTTTAGAGACAATTTCGACAACAGTATCCATGGTTATAATCCTGCCGCACAAACATGACAGATATAAGCAGTGTTACCTTGCTCATCAATGTGAACCTGCATTAAAGCATCTCTCCCAAAGTTTTGGTAAAGTGAGTTCAAATCAATTAGGCACTTACTGCATTGCACATTTTTGGTTTTGGCTACACTCTCTGTAGCCGGGAGGTTCGTCAATTCGTAACTCAGTAACCTCTGTTTGAGATTATTAAGAAACTGAGCAACTTCACGACCTGCTGAGACCCGGTGATCAAAAACCAAAGTCAAGGACATGGGATAGCCATCAAGACTACTGTCGCCACCAATTCCTAAAATTACGGATTGATTTTGGTTGATCAGAGGTTGAAAATGGAGAATATTCTCGTTGGAGAGGTCACTAATTGTAATAGTGCCACCGAGCAGTTCTTCTACCGAAAGTCTATTCTCCAAATAGCGAGTTGCGTAATCTGTAACAGCTTCTAGCAACTCGGCTGGTGAGAGAAGATTAGCATTATGAACCACAGGTACCTTTAACCCTTTACCCAGATCCATAGCCAATCCTATATTAACCTGGTCGTAATAATAGATTTGCCCTCCCTCATAGTAGGCAGTAAAGACTGGAAACTCTTCAAGCAGACGCGACAGTTCAAATAGGATCAACGGTAAAATTTGCCCATTGAGAGAGCCTAGTTCTTCTAAAGTTTGCCGAATTCCTGCTGAATTGAACTGTACAGTTAACGAGCTATTGATATTACCAGCTTGACCTGCCGTAAGCAAGCTAATTTCCAGTTGCTTAGCCTTACCTAGTTTCTCAGAACGCAAAGCTGGATTAGTAGGAGTACTCTGCTCAAATACTGGAGTATTGAGTCCAACAGTTTGAGTAGATAGTTGAGAACTACTAACAGGGGTAGTTATGGAGGGTTTTAAACCTAAAGCCCTTTCAACCACTTCTACAGATACTAGACCCATTCCCTGAAAGCGGTTTGAATCGATATTATTACGCTCAATATATTTCTTCGCTGCTGGAGAAAACCTAGTAAAGTCAAAAGATTTTTGATTTTCCTTAACTTCTAACTCGGCTGGTTGCTGTTGCCCCACAGGTTGTAATCTGGAACCAGGTGCTGTAACTGGTGTGGAGAAATCATTGCCAACCATCTGGGCCGGTCCTACTCCAGAAATAGCTGTAGCAGCTACTTGAGTTTCTGTTGAGGGACTTGCCAGTGTCTGAGTATCGCCTCCACCACTCAAAGCCTTTTCCAATTCAGAAAGCTCGGAGTAAAAAGTTGCTAGAGGTGCTCCCACTTTTTGGCTATCCCCTACCTGAGAGTGTTTTAAGATATAGCCCGAAGCTTCACTTTCAACACTGACTACTGCTTTCGAGGATTCCAAATCTACGATTTCTTTGCCTTTTTCAACAAACTCTTTATCCTCTACATACCAATGGACAACATCCACTTCATCATCATTAGTATTTAGCCGTGGTACGAGCATCTCAGTTTTCATTGATCAACTCCTCAATTGCTGAAATAATATTTTCGACGTTAGGTAACATCAGTTTTTCCACTGGGCCAGAAGCTGGTATTGGTGTGGCTAATGGTACGATTCTTTTTACATTTTTCAGTAAAGAAGTATCCTGTTCTGCAATCTGGGCCATCACTTCTGCACCAAATCCGGCAAACCCCTGTCCCTCTTCTACCAGCACGAGGAATCTGCTCTCAGAGATTAAGCTGAGCACAGGCTTGATATTGAAGGGATAAATCTGGGTTGGGCAGATTAATTGGCAGATCAGATCATGCTCTTCAAAGAGCTTATCAATGACAGTGACGAGAGTATCGCTCAAACCTCCATATCCAATTAGAGTTAGGTCTACATTGGTTGATTCTGGCTTGAGGGCTACTGTCGGGAACTGTTCATTTGAAACCCAGGTTTTAAAACCATCGGGTAACTGTTCGCGCAGGTTCAGTGAATAGACTAACTTATTCTCTAAGAGCAAGGTTGGCTCTATACTGGACTCAACGAGGGTCTGATAAATTGGTTTAGGTTCAATTAAGTTATTGATGGCAACAATCCTCAACCCAGGAATCCCTAAGAAATGACGATCAAGGGTTTGGCTATGAGTAGGTCCGTAGCCCCTACCTCCACCCATAGGGGTACGAATTACTACATTGCTCTTGACTTGATTGTTGTACATGTGTCTGAATTTGCTGGCGTTGTTGAGAATCTGATCGAGGGTCAGAGTCATAAAATCGCCAAACATAATTTCAATGAAGGGATTGTATCCTTCCATTGCCAAACCACAGCCAATACCAACAATAGCAGATTCAGAAATTGGTGTGTTCTTTACCTGTTCAGGGAACAAATCAGAGAGTTCCTGAGCAACTTTGAATGCTCCTCCGTACGGAGACTTAACATCCTCACCAATAAAGAGCATCTTGGGATGCTGGCTCATTAGTTCTTTGAAAGTCTCATTGAGAGCCTTGACAACCCGTCTTTTGCTAACCTTGGCTTGAGTCCACTCAATCTCTTCCAAGCTATCTGTAGGAACCTCAAGCTGGGGATAGGAAGCTGCCTCAGCAGCAACTACTGCCTCATCAACTAACTTAATTGTTTCTTCGAGTAGAACTTTAAACTCAGGAGTATTCTCTGCGATCATTAAATTGATCGGATCCCGTTGCTCAAAAGGCTCTACTATATTTCTAGGTCGATTATCATCTCCTTTCGAGTGGGCTTTGAGCCTGAAGGTATCAATCTGTAGGAAGGCTGGCTGGGATTGATTTCTGACATAATTTACTAGCTCTTGGGCGGTGCCATACAACCCCTGCCAATTCCAGGTATCTGCTTTCGCTGTACGTATACCAAAAGCTGCTGCTCGTGCACAAATGTCTCCAGCTAAAGTCTCCTGCTGATTCGTCGATTGGGCATAACCATTATTTTCCAAAACTACCAATAGAGGTAATTCCTACTTCGAGGCAATGTTAAAGGCTTCATAAATAGCCCCCTCGCCTAAAGTACCATCTCCGATAAATACCACGGAGATTTTCTGTTCACCATTGATTTTTCTGGCTAAAGCTAGTCCTGTCGCTACGGGGACAATTCCACCCTGGATCCCATTGGAGTAAAATCCATCCTTACATAGGTGTTGACTTCCTCCTCGCCCAGCACAAACACCGCTTTCTTTTCCCATGATCTCTGCGATCAGACCTTGGACATCTTTAGTGAAAGAGAGAAAGTGTCCATGACAGCGGTGGTTAGAAAAAATCGAATCCCCTGATTGCAGAAATTCAGTAATAACTGCTCCAGAAAATTCCTGTCCAATACAAGTGTGAACTGTGCCAAATAATTTGCCTTGGCTATATAGTTCTAGTAAACGCTCTTCCAATTTGCGTGAAAGAAGAGCCTTACGAATAATCCGTTGCTTCACCTCAGAATCAAGGCTAGTATCTTCAACAGGATTGATGGGAGCTATGGTATGAGGTTCCATATTGTAAGTTATTTCCAGTATGTCAAAAATGCCGAAACAGTTTTTTTGCAGGCTTAGAGCAAAAAATTCAGTTTCTATGAATCACCCTCAGATTAAAGAGATGGCTTTAAAAGATGTCAGCCACTTCCCACAGCCTCGAAAGCTATATTGTATTAATCGCTCTCTGGGTAAACTAGATAATAAGTATTCAACAAAGATAACCTAAAGTTTTTGGAGTGGAGTCTGAGTCAGAATTCAAAAACTAAGAAGTATCTCGTCTCCTGCCTCCTTTGAAACTCCCATTATTCTGCAAAGAAGGTATGCTAATAACTATAGCTCTCTGCTGTCGCTATGATTAAAGTTTTGCCCGTTGATGACAATTATATCATTGCAATAGTGAATGACAACCGAGTAGAAAATACTCAGTAATATAAAATTTAGATGAAATTGAAATAAAGATTGTGTAAGATTTTTTTATTTTGTGATATGCTATTATAATAGGTAAATAACAATTATCTAACTTTAATTAGACGAATCTCTGAATCTATTATTCGATTTATAAAGAATTACTTTGGCTGGCATACCGAGAGCCATGAGTGTCTAATAAAAATGTTTGCAAAATTATGTAAATTTCATATATTCTCAGACTCGTAGAAAAGTTAAAGTATCTTCAAAAAAAACAGGGAAAATCGAGATATATCTTGAGGAAACCTTGTCTTTTTTTACTGATAAAAATAACAAGGAACCCTCTTTTGTCACTTTCGGAGACTGTGATGGCTAAGACTCTTATCTGATAAGTGTTTTGGCGATTAATTCTAATGATTTAAATCAAAATGTAGTTTGATTGCCAAAACGCTTATGGAAAAAGAAATTTGAGCGATCGCTACGACAAAAGTTTTCCCAGAGTGACAAAAGAGGGTTATTGGATTTGGTTATCCTGCTCTGCTTTCGATGGTGTACGCTATTTATGTATTGCCGGATAAATGCGATTGGCGAGAGCCAGTGCCAAAAGCGTAGGGGAAAGTAAGTAAAGCTAGTAAGTAAAAGTACAATAAAACAAATCAAGACCATCTGTGCTTGTGACAACAAAAGCGTGATAACAAAAAGCAGGGAAAATATCCCTGTCTTATGCTCAGAGACCGTTGCCATGCTCAACAAATACCGCCAGTCTTGGTCAAGGCGTTGGTTGGGTGTTCTGCGCAGATGGGCTCGAAGTTGGATAGCCCGTTGTTAGAGCTTGAGCACTGCGCGAGTCAATCGCAAAAAAACTGCGTCATTTTCGGAGCTACCTGTTTAGTTGCCGGAGAATTGCTCAACCTTGAGAAACAATTCTTTAAGTCTGTGCCAATCGTCATCGGGCAAGGGGGGGCGCAAAAGAGAATTAACATTAGCTTCAAGATGTTTTAAGTTTCCCGTTCCAAATAGCACTACATCTAAGCCTGGTTCATGGCGGCAATAGCGATAGGCAGCGTCTTGTAGGCTAAGAGCTCCACGATCATGAAAGAGAAAACCTAAAGGATCGTTGTCGTCAACAAGATGGGGCTCAACAAGCCCTTTTGCCTTTAGTTCAAACATCGCCTGTTTGAGATTTTCCTGTCTACTTAAGGTTCTTCTGACAGCAAACATCCCCAGTACACCAATGTTTTTTTGCCTGGTTTTCTGGAAAACTTTCTCCCGTGCCGATTGATTGATGATGTTAAAACCTGCCATAACCACATCCCAGCAATCATCTCTCAGAGCACGTTCAAGCATGTGATGCTCAGTGTCAGTGTCAAACTTTTCGGAAACCCCGATAAATCTCACTTTCCCCTGCTCTTTGCTCTTGAGCAGAACCGGAACAAGTTCGTTGAAAGCATAGAGATAATCACCAGGTTGTAGAGAGGCTAAATGATAAATATCGACATAGTCAGTGCCAAGATTACGCAAACTTTCTTCGAGTGCTTTCCTTAGTTGCTCAGGAGTGATGGGCTCACCTTGGGAGTGAGATCTTTCTTTAGTTGATAAGACAAGATGTTCGCGCCTGAGGTTTTTTAGGGCTTTTGCCAAAAGTTTTTCAGTTTTATAATCACGACTGGTATCGAAAAAATTGATGCCAAAATCAAGGGCAGTGTGGATGATCTTGATCGACTCCTGCTCACTTTTACCTGTAGCTTGACCCAGGCGGCTATGTCCACCGCTACCTAAACCTGCCACACTTACCCTTAGTCCTGTTCTGCCTAGAGTTGTGTACTCCATATTTGTCTGGTTTCTAATGAACTGCTCTAACTTACTCGGCTGCGCTACTTTGACGCTTCAAGTAGCTGCAAATCATGATTTTAAATAGTTAAACCATCGCAGCAAGCAGCTGCCTAGTGAGAGACTTACCTTCAAAGTACTCAGGAATAGGTGCTCCCATTAACTCCAAGATAGTGGGGGCTATATCTACAGCATGACCATCTGGCAGTGTGGAACCAGGGGCAATATTAGGACCTTTGATGATCAAGCAACCATTTGGTTGATGACCACCACTGCGGTGATAAGGAACTGGACCAATGCGCCCAAAGTTAGGGCTATCGACCACATCAGTCGGGTAATCTTGCCAAATAACGACTAGATCTGCATCCGGTAGTTTTGGATCGCGATCAAAGGCTGAGTTTCGAGTTTTAATTACCTTCTTGACTATAGACTTTCCAGTTCTAGCATCTTTTAAACTATATAGCTCTTGTGTTATTTTTGCACACAAAGCGTCATAGTCACACAGCGCCACTCTACCTTTAGCTTCCCTTCCCTGTAGGTTAATGCGAATAAATCCATCGGAGAAGCTGGGTAAAGCAAAGGCTTTCATTTGAGACCAGAATGATTTGTACCAACTTACCGGTTGCTGCCATGCCTGTTCTCGTCGTCTAGCTAGTTGATAAGGAGCAATAAGATCTACTCCCTGATTAATACCGATTAACTTGTCTAACTTGCCGATTAACTTGTCTAGCTTCGAGTGATATTTGCTAGGAACAGACTCCCTCAAAAACTTTCTGAACCAATTGAGTTCATATTTAAGCTCCCAAACTGCCGTTGCCCAATCTTTGCTTTCGCCAGGTGTAAGCTGTGGCGGGGGAGTTGTCCCGAGTTTTCCTGGAGCCAAGGCACATTTGCCTGGGAAGTTAAAGCGGTAGAGAAACTCTCCTAGAAATAACATACTGGGCAGCTCGTTGTTGTTGCTACCCATACCAAGGGCATCAAAAATTACGACATAAGCATCATCTGGTGCTTCGGCTAAAATGTCTCCGAGCGCTAGATCTATAGCTTGAAAAGTTTCCAGCATTGGATTCCCCAGGAAACCAGCTTCTTGACCATACCTGTAGAGAGGATGATCTGGTTGGTTGAGATGCCAAAACATATGACCGGCTGCGTGAGTTTCACCAAAAATGGTCACAAACAGATCCCACTGTTCCCGTCGCAGGAGATCTCGACAGATAGCTGCGCGACGAGAAATGCCGACCTTCAGGGCTTTGGAGAGAAACCTTAAATATTTTGTATCCCACCAATTATCTCCATAGCACTTTTTGAAAGCGGGATGTTTGCCATATTTACTGATTAGCTCAGGCAAAAGTTGTAGAGGATAGGAACGGCTTTGAGTCTGAGGATCGTGCGCTCCCCAAGCCAAAATCTGAAGACCATTAACTTGCGGTGAGAGAGGAGCCTGGGGTAGATCAAATGCTGCAACTCGATATTTGTCTCCTAAGGCATAAAAAGGTTGATACTCTACAAAATCATAGGCTTCTATTGTGTTGATACCATAGGTTTCTGGAGAGAATTTCAAGGGTCTCCAATAGCCAGTTGTCTTAGGCAAGCAACCAGTTAAAAAAGTTGTCCATTCTGTTTCAGTCCCATGGTATTCAATATTGGTGAGACGACCATAAGTTCCTTGCTGGCACAAACTATTCAAATTCTTTAGATGCCCTTGTGACATCCATTTTTCTAGCAAAGCTGGTTCTGCTGACTCAAGTCCGATGGCGATAACAGGGTGTTTCATTATTTGCTCTTTGGGAACAAAGTCGAGACAAACTTTCTCTATCTTCTTTACAAGCTAGTAATAGCCAATCCGGATTAAATTATTAACAATTATCATCATTAATTTCGTTTTAATGAGATTAAATTGTCTTCGAGTCAATAATTCCCAAGATCGTTGCCTACAGAAGGGAAAACAATAAGTATTTATACTCGAATTCTCTGTTCTCCTTATACTACATTTTGAAGTGCGGAATTTTCGTGATCACAAAGAATGAAAACCCAACCCAAAGCTTTTGTTATATCCTAGTATTGTATCAGAATTTGGTGGCAACGGCTTTGCTCACGGGTTCGTATTCATTCATCTTACACTTTTGAAGAGCCTTCCTGTGTTAGCCAAGCGTTGCAAAGCCCAACTTCTCGTTGGACTAGCTAATAGTTGCTTAAAACCAGAACATTTACCGATAACAATTATCTCATTAACAACAAAAAGCTAGGTTGCAGTATTCTGAACTCTTTCCACTGAAGGAGGTTAGGATTTTCCTTTTGGCAGAGTATAAAAATAGGGTAAAAATTAATTATTGGGCAGCCGATAAAGAAACTGGCTAGAACAACAATCTAAAGCAGAAGTACTGAATTTATCATTGCTTATAGTTGTTCACCAGCAATTGTCAATGCTAAATGCTTGCAAAGCCTAAAGAGAAAATAAATTTTCAGTGTATAAATCAAGACTTAAAAATTTCTGTTTCAATTCATTAAAAATGGCGTTAAACTCAAAATCAATAATCTCGTTATTGTATGTGCAAATAACCGAATCCTCTAATACTTATCTAATACTTAAATTAGTCAGACCGCTTGTAAGAAGGTGATAATTCTGCTCATAGTTGAGATTAACTCATGGTTGAGATAACAGTTGCTATTTGTTCCTATAATGGGGCAACCCGTTTACCTAAAGTCTTAGAGTTATTGCGATCGCAGTCTTTAACAGAGCATTTTTCTTGGGAAATTATTGTTGTTGATAATAACAGTACTGATCATACAGCAGCAGTTGTTCAACAATATCAATCTAATTGGTCTGAAGCTTATCCAATCAGATACTACTTTGAGCCTAGACAGGGGCTAGCTTTTGCTCGACGAAAAGCTATTCAAGAGGCGAAGGGTTCTCTAATAGGTTTTCTTGATGATGATAACTTCCCCGCTTCCAATTGGGTTAATGCTGCCTATGAGTTTGGTCAGTTACATCCCAAGGCAGGGGCTTATGGCAGTCGCATTTATGGAGATTATGAGGTTGAGCCTCCGGCTAATTTCCATAAAATTGCTTGTTTTCTTGCCATTATAGACCGAGGTGATCAAGCCAAGCGATATGAACTCCGCCCAGGGTTATTACCTGCTGGAGCAGGATTAGTTATTCGCAAGCAAGCCTGGTTAGATTATGTACCAGAGCTTCCTGTACTCAAAGGCGTATGTACTACAACTCTATCATCAAAGGGAGAAGATCTAGAGACATTATCTTATATAAGAAATGCTGGACTAGAGATTTGGTACAATCCTGAAATGTCCATTCACCATGGAATTCCCAAGTCCCGTCTAGAAAGAGAATATTTAGTCAAACTTTTTAGAGGGGTTGGTTTGAGTCGGTACCCGATTCGCATGCTGCGTTTTAAGGCTTGGCAGAAACCATTTATTATTCCTGTCTATATACTCAATGACCTACGAAAACTTATTATTTATTTCATTCAATATCGCCAGATACTCAAAAGTGACATTGTAGCTACTTGCCAAATAGAGCTACTTTCGCATAGTCTCTTCAGTCCCTTCTATTATTGGTCAAAAAATATACAAAACCTAAGTAATTTAGTCACTGAGGCACTCTTAAAACAGAAAATAACCACGAGTGAGAGTGAGACAGCTATTCTAACGGCTAGCAAGGGTTTCAGGCATTAAAACCTGATTTTTAGGTAATTTTTTAGCGCTCGCTACCCATTAGTGCAATTTTTTGAGCGGAATGTGGGTCAGTGCTTTTGACACTCCCCCTTTTAGAAAAAGGGGGATTCTTGAATCTTAGAGAGAACTTAGCAGAAGGGATTGCTCCACCCTACCAGAGGTCCGGCTCTCCTCAAGCGTAACTTCCCGCATGCCCTGCGGTACTCTATCATCGCCCCACCCTTTGTTGAGAATATTAATCGCCGCATTATGATCACGATCTAATACCGTCTGGCACTTAGGACATTGATGAGTTCTCGTGCTGAGACTCTTCTTCACCAATTCCCCACAGTTAGAACAATTTTGGGATGTCCAGTGGGGCGCGACAGAAAATACTATCCGCCCATGAACCTTGCCAAAATATTCCAGCCAGTCGGTAAACATTGACCATGAGACGTCGGATATCGACTTCGCCAGCTTATGGTTCTTCACCATATTGCGCACTTTCAAGTCCTCGTAAATCACCATATCGTTAGATTGGATTAGCGCTTTTGCCGTCTTAATAGCAAAATCTTTACGCTGACTACTTACCTTGAAGTGCGCTCTACCTAATTTCTTAATGGCTTTGAGTCGATTCTTTCCACCTTTTACTCTTGCAGATTTCCGTCGCTGCCTTCTTTTTAACCTCAGTTCTGACTTCCTTAAGTAGCGGGGGTTGTTAACAACTTCACCGTTACTGTCGGTGTAGAACTCCTTAATCCCCAAATCAATACCCACAAACTTATTAGTTCTGGGTAAGGGTTCAGAGCGCTCTACATCTATACAGAACTGGACGAAATAACCTTTGGCACGACGGACTATTCTAACTCGCTTAATTTGCTTCTTGGTGTACCAATTTAAGTCGCGAGTTCCTTTCAGTTTGAAGGTACCAGCATTGAAGTCATCAGTTAGGGTTAACTTCTTCCTGTCTTCTGATAGGTTCCATCCCGTGATTTTATACTCGACAGAGCGAGAGTTCTTCTTGAATTTGGGATAGCCCTTCTTCCCTGGAACTTTCTTCTTGCAGTTATCAAAGAACCTGGAGATTGCGCTCCACGCTCTTTCTGCATGTGCTTGAGTAGCTTGCGAGTTTAACTTGCTAGCCCACTCATACTCTTTCCTCAGCTCTAATGCTAGTTTGTTTAACCTGTTGCGATTAACCTTTTCATCTCGCGATGATTCAATCCAATAGGCGAGGCATTTATTGTCGGGTAGGAGAGCATACGTCGCCGCATCTCTCCCCCCTAAGAACCGGACTTGACAGTTTCCCATCATCCGGCTCAAGCCTCCAGAACCTCAGAGCATTTACCCGTGTGTACGTGCTTGTGACA
>JAAHGS010000054.1 GCA_010692645.1 Symploca sp. SIO2E9 | reverse complement strand
TATCGATCACCATCAACCAGGGACTGGAGACGTATGTCTGTAAGTGAAGCTGGTTGGACAGGCAAAGGAATTTCACAGACTACTTCATTGTTGAGTTTGATGCCTAATAGGGTGTTCTGCTGCACAGTATATTCTACACCACTAGGGAGACTCAGACCATTTTCTTCCAAAACAGCCGTTGTATTTGAGAGGAACTGCGAGTTAAAGTCCTCGTCTAGCCAAGTTTTGGCAACGATTTTGGATAAGGCTTTTTGAGATTCTTGGCAATCTTGTGCTAGTAAAGGCATTGATTTATTCTACTAGTTGGTCAAGCTAGCATTGCACTAAAGAAAATTCAGTTATTACTAAAAAAAGAATAGAGTTTGCAGTGAATTAGTCAACGAATTTTCTCTAAACGAACGCATTCATCTAGTACATATTCTTCCATAAGACATCTGTAATTTGATAGATATTACAAGGATTTCGCAATTCTTGACATTGTGATTTAAATGCCGAACAGCTTAATTAAGATATATTGATTTATATGAATTAATCAATATATAGCGAGTCTATTTGAGTTGTGAAACCGCTTAGTTACATAAAAGGAATGTGTTATTTAAATTAAATTAATTTATTAACAAGGGAACAGGTAACAGGAAGCAGGGAATAGGTAAAAAGATTAAAAGATAATTGCTATAAAATACATCTAAAGAAACATCGAGAAAGGATTTAATTGATCTTCCTTCAGTGGCTCTGGCAACCAACCCAATTTGACGGGAACATCGTACAGTCGTCCAGGTGCCAATCTTTTCCAAAAATGGCGCATTCCAGGTACTATAACCTTGACAACATCTAGTCCAATATCAGGACGCGTCTGATCAAGTACCAGTGTTTCCATACCATGTTCCTCAGCAATTTTTACGCAGGTTAAAACATCTTCGAGGCAGTCATCACTCCACAGCTGTGGATAATCAGAGTAGAGTTTTGCTTTGAGATTTACATCAGGAACAAGATAAGGCTGGTTCTCTAGAGTTGCTGTCTGCCACCACTCTAAAGCTACCTCGTCAGTGAAGCGGTATTCGGTCTTGCCATCAGCTGCAAGCCTTAAGACACCAGGTAATATTTGACTTGCCTCAGTTATTGCTCGAAGTATTCCCATTTTGGGGTCAAAGTGTGCTCCAAAGCCGAAGATAATATCTTCGGCTCTTTTATCTGTTCTTCGAGATATAGCAACAAAAGCAGGAATTCTTAAATCAGCGGTGAGATCCAAAACCCAAATCTCTCGATTAATTGTTTTGTAATAATCTTTTATTTCTTGAAAGTAAGGCTCATCGAAACTATCTAAATCTACAGCTGGTCTTTGCACACGGTTATACCACCACAAAGCTACACTATCTCGCTCTACTAACTCCATAAAACCTTGTAAAATTGCCTCTTCTTTTGAGTTTCCAGCTGCCGCACCATTAGAGTTAGCCCAGCAAAACATATTTTTGTTTTGCGGATAGCCGTAATAGCAATAAGCTGTGGGGATATACTTAAATTGTTGATAAGTTAAAGACCAAACAGGAGTCCACTCAATTTGACTTTCCTCATCAAAAGGTTCCGGAACATTTTGATATTTGACAGATTGAGAATTACTTTGACTACGATTTTTATATTGTTTTTCACTAAAATTTAGAAAACTGTTGGGGTGAATTGCAGTATCACCCAGACTTTTATATGTATCTTCATGCCTAATTTCATCCCCTTGAAAAACACCAGAATATCTTTCGATTGCTTCGCAGACTGCACTAGCTTTGGCTTGAATTTCGCTCTTGCCTTTTCCTCCACTTCTGCCGCGCACAGTTTCACGTAATAAGTATAAACTCTCAGACTTCAAAGCCAAGTTTTGTCCAGCAGTATAACTATGCAGTAACCCACTTTCATTCTCATAAAAAGATTTCAAACCTTGGATGATTCCAGTAATTGGACTAATATGATGTTGATATTTTTTGAAGGTTTCTTCAGGGTAAAGACCACGGTGTCCACCATCAGTAGTAAAAATTTTAGGAACTCTTTTTAGGATCAGAGGTAATGGTTTTCTACTAGACTTGGCAGGTTCACCACAGCTAGAGCATTGAGGGCGCTTAACCACCATGTGGTTTTCGATTTTGAGAGATATTGTATCAACACTAACTAGAACTCCTTCTAGTTGTTTATTCTCTCCCTGAACAATCCATTTTACGAGTTCAGTCGCCGCTAAATTTAGCCCAATTTTCTCTGTCGAAGCAATCGCTGCCAGGGAAGTTGATATAGATACTGACATCCCTTTGTGTTTCTGAATATAAGTTTCAACAGGATGATTATTGCGCAGTCGTTGAGCCAAACATTGCCAACAACCTGTTTTTCCAGGCTCAAATATCGGTCCGAGCCAAATTGTACTTCCCATCGGCTTAACTAGCATCCAGGGTCGTTTTAAGCTCAAGGATTCTTGATTAAAATCAGCCAGACCCTCTTGCAGATAGTCATCGCTCAATACTACTGTTAAGTCTCCCTGCTGAGCTACTTGAACATCTAGTGATTCCAGAGTCGAGACCAATTCGGTTGTCGAAACTTTGCCAAAGCTGACCACTGAAATTTTGCTGGATTTTAATCGCTTGCTAGCTACCGACGGCTCAACATCTAAAATATTCCAGAAAGCTTCGACCCTAGGTAGCAGTGGTTGATGATTTTCAACTATATAGCCTTTTTGCTCCATGAGCATTAAGGCATAATAAACTTCGGCTGCTGAAGCTTTGCCTTGCACAAGGGTAATCAGTTGATCAACTGTATGCTGACCATCCAGCAGTGGTGCTAAGAGTACATAAAGCTCACCGCTGAGCAGAAAGTTATCTTTCTCAGAAAGCAAAAATAGATCAGACTTGAGAACTTCAACCTGAAAATAACTTTTAAATTTGGGCTGGTTAAGCATTTTATGACTTTATTTGAATCAAGTTTTAATTTCAAAAATTTTAAGTAGGGCTTGCTGAAAAAGTCTACAGAGTTAATCTAGAGGCAACACAGCTTGGAAAATATTAGTTTTACGGCTTGCTTCCCAAAGTTAACCAGCGATTTCCCACAAAAGTGCAAGAATGTTGAGCCTCTAGATGCTATAACCTTGTACTTGTTTAGTCAAAAAAAGCTTAAAATCCTTGTCTGGCATACCTTCTACATTAATTCAGCAAGGCCTAAGTATAAAATGATGCTCAAATCATTTGGTTTTAATAGTGTCAGTGTGCTCTTCGAGCAACAGAAAACAGCTCAGGCTTATATCTTTAGATGGATTTTATTCTATCATTAGTTTGGCATTAATAATCAATTAAATAATCAAATCAATATTTGTTTAATGAAATTCACAATATCTTGGTAATTTTGGACACCAAATATTGAGTTTATCAATTTAATTTGATTATGGCTCTTTTGAAGAAAGAATACAGGAGTTATAGCAACGGAGATGTCAGTTAGGACATCCTATTTTGATTAAAAGGGAACAGGGAACAAGAAAGTGTCCTAACAGCTGTAGCGACTGCTATAACTTCTGAGTTTTTGATTGCGACTCCTGATCATCAGCTTTCCCCTTAAGAAAATTTAATTTGAAATTCCGTACCTTGACTTGGCTCTAGTTCCAGTTCTCCTTCCAGTTGTTGGGTTAAAATCTGAACCAACTGTAGTCCTAGTGTCGGAGGTGCTTGCCAATCTAAATCTTTGGGTAAACCTACACCATTGTCCTTAATAGTTAAACACAATTGCTCCCCTTCTTTTTTTAGTATGATTTCCACTACACCATCTGTTTTTTGAGGGAAAGCGTATTTGAGTGCATTGGAAATAAGTTCATTAACAATCAAACCACAAGTAATTGCCTTATCCAGGTTGAGCAAAACTTCTTCACAGTTAATTTTGATCTCGATGGGTTTTGTACTCAAACCGTAGGATTGGATCAAATGGCTAGTTAAAGTTTCAATATACTCAGCAAAGTTAATCTTTTCGAGAGATGCAGAACTATAGAGCCTCTCATGAACTAACGCCATCGATCTCACACGATTGTAACTTTCTCGGAACAATTCGATGGTCTTGGTGTCTTTGAGGCTGTAGGACTGGAGGTCTAGTAAACTAGAAATAACCTGCAAGTTGTTTTTGACTCGATGGTGAACTTCCTGTAGCAGGATTTCCTTTTCCTTGAGCGATTTACGCAGGGCTTCTTCTGCCAGCTTTTGCTCGGTAATATCAATTCCTACGGCCACAGCTGCACGATTTTGCTGGTATTTCTGAGCTCCTATCAAGTAGTTACGTATCGAGTCTTTGATTTGTACATTTATCACTTGGGAGTCAGTTGCCTTCCTGCTTGCTAGAAACTCAAGTATAAATCGAGACATTTCAGATTTGTGGTCAAAAAAGCCAAATTCTCTGCCGACAAAAATTTCAGCAGATAAGTCAAAGGCTTTGGCGAAATGACCATTAGTACCCAGGTATTGTCCATCTGCATTCATCCAGGCAACGCAGCCGGGTACAGTATCCAACACTGCTTGCAGCTGATCCTTTGCTTTCTGTAACTCCTCAGTATACTGCTGGCGCTCTATTTCTGCTTGTTTGCGGGGTGTAATATCTTGAAAAGCACAGAGGGCATAGACCACAGCACCATGCTCATTATAAATGGGAGTTCCTGTTGCCTCCAAGGAGATGATCTGGTCTTGACGGTGAATCTCAATATCGTCAATGATTGTTTTTTTTCCTCTCAGAGCCTGTGAGATGGTTAGCTTCTGTGAGGGATATAACTGCTGTGTTCCTGCAATATAGAATTGATAAGTATCGGATAATTTCCCGACAAACTTATCCGGTGTCACTTCCGTACCCAGTAACTGCATTGCGGTTTGATTAACATAGACTGATTGACCAGAGGTATCAACCACGACGATGCCGATGGGGATGCCTTCAAGAATTTGCTTGAGCTTTCTTTCGCTTTCGCGCAGCAGGGCATTTTCGTACTCCTGGGCTCTGATTTTCCACTGGAAATATCCGATGACTATACCAAAGACCGCGAGTACATAACAAGTATAAGCCCACCAAGTTTTCCAAGGAGAAGGAGTGATAATGATGGTAAGGGAAGTGCCTTGTTGATTCCACACACCGTCATTATTGGAGCCTTTGACTTTGAAGATATAGCTGCCGGGATCTAAATTGGTGTAACTGGCATAGCGCCTAGTACCTGAGTGAATCCACTTGTTGTCAAATCCTTCTAATTTGTAAGCGTACTGGTTTTTCTGAGGATTGGTATAGTCGAGGGCAGCAAATTGAAAACTGAAGAAGTTTTCTTTGTAGGAGAGTTTGATTTCTGTAGTTTCAGAAATTGCTTGCCCTAGTTTTACGCTTTCATTAAAAACTTTAAAATCAGTTATTGCTATCGGGGGAATGTGAGGATTGTCTTTGACCTGTTGAGGATAAAATGAACTAAATCCATTGAGACCACCAAAAAACATTTCTCCAGTTTTAGTTCTCAAATGGGCTTTGATACCATCAAATTCATTCCCCTGAAGTCCGTCACTGACATCATAGTTTCTAAAGCTTTCAGTTTGAGGATTGAATTTTGATAAGCCTTTACCAGTGCTCAACCAAAGATTTCCTTGGTCATCTTCTAAAATGCCGATCACAGAATTGTTGGGGAGACCATCTTTCTCTGTATAAAACTTCCACTTTTCTGTTAATTTATCAAATTTGTTAAGTCCTCCCCCATAGGTCCCAATCCAAAGTATCCCTTCTGAGTCTTCATGGATAACATTTATGCGGTCATAACTTAGACTATTAGGGTTGTTAGGATCATGTTTGTAGCGTGTGAATTTCTCAGTTTTACGGTTAAATTTATTAAGCCCGCCTTTACCATAACCACCGAACCAAATAGTGCCTTCTTGATCTTCATGAATTACCCAGATATTGTTATCACTTAAACTGTTGGGATCGTCTGGGTTGTAAGTGTAGTGAATAAAATTGCCAGTTTTGGAATCAAACTTATTGACTCCACCATTAAAAGTGCTAAACCAGAGAATACCTAAATGATCTTCACAGATTGAAGTTACAGTATTATCGCTTAAGCTGTTGGGATTATTTGGTTGATTTCGGTAATGAGTAAATTCCCCAGTTTTAAGGTTGATTTTGTCAAGTCCAGCACTAAAAGTACCAACCCAGAGGTTTCCTAAATAGTCTTCATAAACCGACCAGACATCATTACTACTCAAGCTATTGGGATTATTGGGTTCATGTCGGTAATGTATAAATTTCCCAGTTTCACGGTTTAGTTTATCTAGTCCTTTATTGAAATTTCCAATCCAGAGAGTGCCGTCTCTACCTTCATAGATTGAGGCAACATGATTATCACTCAAGCTACTTGGATTTGTTGGATTATTTTTGTAATTAACAAATTTTTTATCCTTTAGGTCTAACTTGTTGATACCGCTGAATCCAGTTCCAATCCACAGGATTTCGGAAGTACTTTTCCAAAGAGAAGGAATTATATTTTCACTCAAGCTTTTAGGGTTATATGGATCATGCTGGTAATGGGTAAATTTTTCCGATTCTGGAGAAAATTTTTCGAGAGCTGTACCGTAGTTATTTCCATACCAGCTACTAGTGGCTAGCCAGAGATTACCGAAGCTATCTCCGACAATTGAATTAATAGTGTTATCATTCAAACTCTTGGGATTATCTGGATCGTGCTGATAGTGAATAAATTCTCCAGTTTGGCGATTAAACAGATTGAGTCCTCCCTCTGCCGTGCCAAGCCAAAGTCTACCGGACTTATCTTCATAGATTGATAAAATAGTATTACTACTCAAACTGTTGAAATTATTTGGATCATGCTGATAGTGAATAAACTCTCCAGTTTGGGGATTAAACAGATTAAGTCCTCCCTCTGCCGTGCCAATCCAAAGTCTACCGGACTTGTCTTCATAGATTGACAAAACAGTATTACTACTCAAACTGTTGAGATCATTTGGATCATGTTGATAGTGAATAAATTGCTCCGTTTGGCGATTAAATAGATTGATTCCCCCACCTTCAGTACCAATCCAAAGTCTACCGGACTTGTCTTCGTGGATTGACAAGACACGATTACCATCTAAACTATTAGGGTTATTGGGTTCATCAATATAACGTGTGAATTGCTCAGTTTCATGATTGAATTTATTGAGTCCAAGTCCATCAGTACCTACCCAGATGAACCCTTCGTGATCTTCATAGATTGAATTCACCCAATTATCAGACAATGAGTAGGGATCAGCCTGGTCATATTTATAGGTTATAAATCTATATCCGTCGTATTTATTTAACCCGTCTTGTGTCCCAAACCACATGAATCCTCGACTATCTTGAAGTATTGCAAAGATACAGCTTTGAGAGAGTCCCTGATTAACTGTGAGCTGCTTAAATTCAAGTTGAGATTCTTGAGCATTTACTCTTGATGGTAGAATAATCATTGCCAAGATTCCTAGGATTGCCGTCATAATAATGACCTTTCGTAATTGTGTGAGCCTAGGTAATCTTAAGAGTCTATGGCTGATTTTACAGAAACACATTAGGCAAACATAACAAAATGCCTAAGTAAATCATTGTAGACGAATATTTATCAATCAGCAAGTAAGCTGACAGGGTAGCCGGGTGCTAGCCCTGCCAGAGGGATAACTCAAATTTTAGAAAAACTGGGGATTAGTGCCACTCGCACGATGCATGCAGCAAATCACATGGAACCTTCACAAGCACAGATCTCCATACAGTCGCCACCAAATTCAGGATTATCCACGCTAGCCTGAGATTGTAGCACGTGTTCCGTCAAGCCAGTGGGTTTAGTTGGCAGTGGAATTTCGTAAACAACCCTACCTGTGGAACTATTAGATGCACTTTTGGAACTTCCCACTAAGGTGTTTCCATTCACTTGGAATTCTACGCCGCTGGGAAGGGGTAGCCCATTTTCTTCGAGTACAAGATTGGTATTGGTAAGAAACTGTGATTTAAAGGTCTCGTCTATCCAGGTTTTGGCAACTATTTTTGACAAAACTTTTTGGAATTCTTGAGAGTTTTTAGAAAAAGAATGCATGATTTACTTCCTTGTTAAAACAACAGTATTTTATTGAATGTGGCAGTACATCTAGCCTAAATACAGAGGCAGTTCAGACTAATTTTGATTAGCACCACTCTATTTTTATACAGCTATATAATAATAAATTATAACATAAACAATACTAAAAAATATACCTAGTACATTAATATTTTTAACTCTCTGCCTTACTGCCTAAGATAAATTCTCCTACGGAAGTTTCTGCATAGTAATCTGTTCCCGTTGCAGCCACAAATAAATCTGAATTTCCAGAGCCAACAGCACAAGGGGCAAGATTCATAGCTGTTGCCACTAGGTACATTGTCTGCTGTAAACAACCCACATCCTTGAGGATCAGAGAATAAGCAATAGACTCATAAACCCAGGCAATTCTTGGGAAACGAGCAGCATAAACAAACAAAACCTGAGGCATAGAGAATCTACTGGTAGCAAAATATGCATCTTTTAACAGCATCTCTACATAATTATTTCTCTCAGTCAGTCGGCAAAGCTGATGCTCTTGAGGACAATAATGGTAAATCCCTGAATCAATATTATGACAAGTATTGACGATAGTATATAACTCTAATTCGTAACGACCTCCTCCATTAGCATAAGGTCTATGAGTACATTCCCCATAATCCTTATAAATTCTTCTTTTATTCCTCGCTGAACGGTAAAGAAACTCCCCAAGTTGTCTATCAGTTATGGGCTCATCTTTATAACTCCTGATTGATTGCCTTTCTTCTAGAACCAAGGTAAAAGAATAATCTTCCTCTTTGAGCTTTTGAATATCTGGCTTATATAATTCAATAGTGTCATTTGACATCCTGGGTTTAGCTAGAGGAGGCTGTTCCAGTTTGTCTAAGAAACGAAAAGTTTTACCGGAAGGGTAACTATGCTTTCCATTGCGATGTCGGCAATGAAACAGCAGATCATGAAACTCCCATGAAATCAAGTTTTTGTTAGTTTCTTCTTCCGCCTTGCCATCCATTTTGACTTCACTCAGCATCTTAGTACTCAACAGCAAGCTTAAAAACAACTGCATTATCTGTTGAGAAATTCCCGGTATTTTAGTACACAGTTCCTGGCAAGTTTGAGGTTTACTAAGTTCAGCGATAACTGCGGCACTCTTCCAATTAGCTAAGATAATCTGTGCAGAGACTAAGGGAGATGCCAGCACTAACTGCTCTTGCTCTTTGTGGCTATAAGCAAAACGCGATAGCACATATTTTTGATCTACTGCTATATCTTGGAACTGGAATTTCTGAGTAAGGTAGATTGGAAACCTGGTAGCTAGGGGATATTCTTCACAAACAACGGTATGACAAATCATACCAAAATTAATAAACTCCTGGAGATAGTAGTACAACTTCGGTAGTTGTGAAAAACCATCAGCTTCTAGTACCAAATTACTAAGGTCTTCCTCCGTAGCACCATCATTTGCAAGAATCCTGATAACGCTTAACAATCCTGGTGATATCTGTTCAATATTAAGCCTATGCTGAGGGATGTTGCCCCTAACCTTAGGGGATTGGATAACAATATCATCTGTTGATTTTTCAATCACAGAAATATTTGGCTTGAAATGAAGTACAAACGACCCTGTCATCTAAAACATTACTCCTAATTAATTTTTAAGAAACAAAAGTTTCGACCCTAGGTGGCAATGATTGATAGTTTTAAACTATATAGCGTTAATGTTTATGGAGTATTAAGGCCTAGTAAACTGCGGTTACCGAGGCTTGCCCTTGCACAAGGGTAATCAGTTGCTCAACTCTACGCTGACCATCAAATAATAGTGCTAAGAGTACATAAAGCCCACCACTGAGCAGAAAGTTGTCTTTTTCAAAAAGCAAAAATAGATCAGATTCGAGGACTTCAACCTGAAAATAACTTTTAAATTTGGGCTGGTTAAGCATCCCATAGCTTTATTTGAATCAAGTTTTAATTGCCAAAATTTCAAGAATCGAATGAATTGAAAATTATTTAATTTTAATAATGTCAGTCTGCTCTTCAAGCCAGAGAAAGCAGCTCAGACTTATATCTTTAGATTGATTTTATCCTACCATTGTTTGGTAAAAATAATCAATTAAATAATCGAAGTAATATTTGTGTAATCGAACTCACAAGAGTTTGGTAATAGTGAACACAAAGCATTGACTATTTAAACTAAACTATCAATTGAATGTAACTGTAATTACTTTATGCAGTGACAATAAAACCTGTTTTTATTTAGTAAAATAAATTTATATAAGCTTATAAATGCCAATCATAAAAAGCGACCGCTACACGCTACCCCAAGGAAGTAATCACTACCGATGCAAATACCCATATTCCCAAGTATCCAAGAATAGACCGAGACAACAGTTCAAGGTACAGAATATGGGTATAGTGCTGCAATCGAGTTCTATGTTCCTGGGTGAACGAAATTTTGCGTGAGATTTCTAGTTAAGTATCCAAAAAATTACCATTAACTCAGGCTTTTAGCTTTTTTGAGAGCTGTCCCCCCACACCTTTTTTAGCTCACCCTATGTTCCTTCCCCTTCGCCAGCAATAGAGGCATCAGGATACAACCCCAGTACTTTAGATAACTCACGAGCAACATGAATCAAAAACCCAGAGGTTTCTTGATTTCCCTGATGGGCTAGAGCCGTTGCCACTTTTACCAGCATCTGCACCAAACCAGCATCCATCAGTTCTGGCTTAGCTTCCAAAACTTCAGGTTCCTTACCATTGGGACACTTGATAAGTTCATCAATCAAATTCAGATAGTCGTCTTGGCGCTCTTGATCCATGGAGTTAGACCTCTATTAATAATTATGGTCATTATTCCTGAGCTACCAAGAAGTAAGGGTTAGATCTGATACCAATTTTCCTATTAAGTGCAAGGATTTTAAGCCATTGGATGCTATAACAAAGCACTTGAAAGGGTCAAAAAAGACTCAAAACCCTTGTTTGGTATGCATTCTATATTAATTTAGCAAGCCCTAAGTATTTTTTTACTTTTGCCTTGTCCTTTGGGCTCTCTGCCTTGCCTCAATGACAAATATTAATGCCAACCTACTTAAAAGGGGAAATATTGTATGCCTTCCCCCTTTACTAAAAAAAGTCAACTATGCAAACTTGATCTTCTTTTTTCCTCAACAGACACCAGCCAAACCACTGTGTCTGAGCAATGCTTCAGTACTCGGTTCACGCCCCCTGAATGCCTTAAACACCTCCATTGGATGCAAACCTCCGCCTAAAGCTAGCACCGTATCACGATAGCGTTTACCCGTAGCCGAGATTGCCTCTTCGTCTTCTAAGCCAGCCTCCTCAAAAGCTGCAAACGCATCAGCACTGAGAACCTCTGCCCATTTGTAACTGTAATAGCCAGCCGCATAGCCGCCAGCGAAGATATGTCCAAAAGCACACAAAAATTTATCTTCGGGCAGTGGGGGCAAAATCGTCGTAGTTTTGGCAATACGGTTGCGCACATCAGCAGGACTTTCATTGCCACCAGGCTGATAGTAGTGATGTAACTCTATATCCACAAAGCCAAAGTGCAGTTGCCGCAACATTGCAGAGCCACTCATGTAGTTACGTGCTGCCAGCAGCTTTTGATAAAAATGATCCGGCAGAGGTTCCCCCGTCTCGTAATGCTTTGCCATGCCCATTAAAGTGGCTCGATCATAGCACCAATTTTCCATGAACTGGCTGGGTAATTCTACCGCATCCCACTCGATATTATTGATACCTGCTGCCCCAGGGTAATCCACCTGAGTTAGCATGTGTTGCAAACCATGACCAAACTCATGAAACAGCGTCTCAACCTCATTAAAGGTCATTAGGCTGGGCTTACCATCCACTGGCGGAGTTTGGTTACAGACCAAATATGCTACTGGTAAACGTGTAGTTGTCGTGCTACCTTCGGTAATTTTGGCGCGATTAATGCACTCATTCATCCAGGCACCACCACGCTTCTCAGCAGGGCGACTGTAAGGATCTAAATAAAAATAGGCAATAGCTGCACCAGTGTAATCAGCAATTTGAAAATAACGCACATCTTCGTGCCACACTGGAACAGTGCCATCAGCAGCCGTCACACTGACCCCAAATAGCCGCTTCACCAAAGTAAATAAGCCATCGAGCACCTGCGGCAGGGGAAAGTAAGGGCGCAATTGTTCAGCACTGAAGGCAAACTTTTCTTCCCGTTGACGCTCTGACCAAAAACTAACATCCCACTGCTGCAATTGAGTAGTTTCAAGTACTCCCTTAGCAGCAGCAAAAGCTTTGAGTTCATCTAAATCCTTGAGAGCAGCCTCGTAACTTGTGCAGCGCAGCTCCTCTAGCAGTGCCTCCACTGCTGCGATATCAGGAGCCATCTTACTGGCAAGGCTCAATTGAGCATAACTATCAAAACCCAACAGCGCAGCTTGTTCCTGACGTAGCTCTAAAATCCGCTCAATTACATAAGTATTATCCCAATCTCCCTTAGAAGCACGGCTGACAAAAGCTTTATAGAGCTTCTGGCGCAAATCGCGACGGTTGCTGTGCTTCAGGAAGGGGATATAGCTGGGGTAGTCCAAGGTAATTCGCCAGGGACCATTCTCTGGTGTAGCGCCTTCCTCCCCAGCAGCACGAGCTGTCTGAGCTGCTAGACTAGTTAAACTGGGCGGCAGACCACTGACCTCATCTTTACTCGTTAGCGTCATGCTAAAGGCCTTGGTGGCATCAAGCACATTGTTTGAGAACTTGGTAGCCAGTTCTGCCAACGACCTTTGGATTTCGTTAAAGCGATCGCGCTTTTGAGCTTCTAAGCCCACCCCAGAAAGCTCTGCATCTCTTATGGCAGCTTCAACAATCCTCTGTTGAGCTGGCTCAAGACTACTCCAGTCTTTGCCTGCACGCAGTGCTTTGCAGGCTTTGTATAGGGGCTGGCTTTGGTTGAGCTTATTTGTGAATTGAACCACTTGGGGCTGTACGCTTTCGTAAGCCTTGCGCAATTCAGGGCTATTCTTAACGCTCATTAAATGACCAACTACTCCCCAACTCCAAGTCAGGCGCTCTGTCAAATTGTCTAGTGGTTCAACTAAGCCGCTCCAGGTAGGGGTTATTTTGTTCTCTAGCCTAGTAAGTTCCTGATCTAATTCCGCCAGCAGCAGTGTGATCCCAGGCACTACCTGCTCTGGCTCAATAGCTTCAAATGGGGGTATTCCCTTGCCAATTAATAGAGGGTTATTCTCCATGCAATCCTTGCTAGTAGTTTGATTGGGCAGTTTGCTCTCCTCAACACAGTAGCAAGGTTTCTAAGGAGCAAGTAGACTGGCAATTTGTAGAATTCTGACACTTGTTGAGAATACACCCATTAATTCCTCGTTTCTGGGAAAAGCCTCTCGGCAAAGGCTAAGTGCATGCAAACGAGTCGCACAAAAACGGCTTGGGGATTGATATTATCCCGACAATGGCGCGGGACTTATAGCCCCCAAACCCCCCGTTTATTTGAATTAACTCGGTTCAAATGCAGCTGACAAACAAAATGGTTATTTACCAGCGCAAGGCTTAGCTGCACAAGGATCTTTAGCACCAGCGCAAGGCTTAGCTCCGCAAGGATCGACTTGAGTCTCCCCAGTAGGCTCGGTTTCTTTTCCGGCGCAAGGAGCGCCGCAGGCAGTGGCTAGTCCTAGACCTAGAATTGAGGCAATAGCAAAGGTGGTAAGGTATTTGAGTTTCATGGTCTTCTCTTATGTGAACTTAATAAGGTTTGCGATTAATCGCACCAGAACACTATCTGGGCATACATGACATTAAACCTTACAAAAATAGATTTTGGCTGAGAATAACTTAACTATTAATGAGAAATGTAAACTTTTGTTTCAATCTGTCTCTAGCTGAGAACTCAGTCATGGTGTAGTATTAGTATCACAAAACAAAAGAGTAAGGGAGGTGAGAAGAGAAAAACCTTCCTGCTCTCTAGGGAACAGATAACTGATGAAATGTTCTCAGTCAGAACTACTAATTTACTCAGGCAAAACTCATCGTTATCAACAATTTTATGAATAGAATTACAAGATATAGTGAGATTAGGTAAAAATTTAAACAGATGAAAAGAATCGTCTTGGGAAGCAGCCTCGTTCTATTGTCAATCTTGTTTGGTTGCAATAATAATCCAAGTATTTCTGAGCAGCAGGGAGAGCCACAGGTTATCGATTTGACCCAGACTGGTTGTCAGTTTCTGGAGACAGAAAGCAAGGATTATCAATTTAAGACCAACAGCAAAAAAGATTGTGAGGGCATTAATTCCGAAACTCTTGCTGAGCGCCAGAGTAGCTTTCAACCTCTTAACCTCAAACCAGGAAAGTATATATTTCGGGTGACTAATCGCAATGTTCCCTATGAGTTAGGATTCTACTTGCGCGGAGAGGGCTTGAATCAAGCTAGATTGCCGAAGGTTAGTGGTGGTGGACTAACAACAGGTGCGACTCAAGATTATGAAATCACACTTGTCTCCGGTAAATACGTTTTTAGTTGTCCACTTAATCCCACGCCTGATTATCCTGTAATTGTGCAATAGGAATTAGGAAGATGGACAGTAGGGATTTACTAGTAACCGAAGATGGTAAGTGTCATGTCTGTGACCTTGCTAGTGAAACTGAAGATAGTACACGTCAGTATCGACTCTATCGGTTTTTGACCGATTTGGAAGATATTCTCGAAGCCGAAACTGACGAAGGAAAACGTCTAAAAAGGATTCGCCCCCTAGTACGAAGATTACTCACCAGTTCCTACTGGCTACAGGGTGAATATGTTGAGCCAGATCCGGTTAAAGGTTGGTCAGTACTCATGCTTTATGATGAACCTAATTTTCCTTTAACAGTGCAAACTGTAGTCTGGTTGCCAGGAAGCAGTTCTTCTATTCATAATCATGGGACTTGGGGAGTTGTTGCACTCATCAGTGGGCAGGAAAAAAATGTATTTTGGCAACGAGCTGGTGATCCAGAATTTCCAGAGCGCCTTGAAAAGACTGGAGAATACACTATAGTTCCAGGGGATATTATTAGCTTTATGCCAGACGCCATCCACAGCGTAGAAATTCTAGGTGATCAACCATCAATTACTTTTAATATTTATGGAAAAACCGAATATCAGAAGCGATGGGAGTTTGATCTAACTACTCACACAGCTACAAACTTTTAATAGACTTGTTGATTGAGTTGGGAATAGGAAACAGGAAAAGTAGACAACAATTGATGCCAACAGGCTCTTAAAGACGCGGGGACAGGTCGACACGGGGACGCGGAGATAAATTGGATGGGGATTTAACCCCAACCAATTTTATGCACCGTATAGATGGTGGGGTATTTGACCCATATTAATTTCGATAAAAATACTTTGGCAAGAGGTCTAATCATGTTTCTAGAATTAATTGGTACTGGTTTGCTCGATAGGAATTTCGATTCTAAACTCGCTGCCTTGACTAGGAACAGAAGTACACTTAAGAGTACCGTGGTGATTCTCAGTAATAATCTGATAACTAATTGCCAGTCCAAATCCAGTTCCTTGTCCGGAGGGTTTGGTAGTAAAGAAGGGGTCGAAGATCTGTGCTTTAACGGACTCGGTCATACCAGGTCCGTTATCAGTAATTTGAATGATGACCCTTTGCCCGCTTAGTTGTGACGATAAACTTGTCTTAGCCTCTTGCTCCAGTTGATGTTTTGTTAACTCTGCTTCAGAGTTTGGAATTGAGTTAGGAGTATCTACAATACTAGTGCGAATGGAGATCAAAGGTGAACTAATCTCCTGACCTTCCAGGACAGAGCGCTCGAAAGCTTCAATAGCATTGTTGAGGATGTTAAAAAAGACTTGATTGAGCTGCCCTGGATAGCATTCTACCTTAGTCAGATCGCCGTACTCTTTAAGAATCTTAATTTCTCGATTGGAAGTTTTGGGCTTTAATCGGTGCGCTAAAATCAGTAGGGTGCTGTCGAGTCCCTCATGTAGGTCAACAGGCTTCATTTCAGCTTCATCCAACCGCGAAAAGTTGCGCAAGCTCAGTACAATCGAGCGTATGCGCTCAGTCCCCACGTGCATTGAAGAGACTAGTTTAGGCATATCTTCAGAGATAAAGTCGATATCAATAAGTTCGGCTTGCTCTGAAATCGCGGTAGGGGGATTGGGGTAGTGTTCTTGATAGAGACTTAGCAAGCCCATGATCTCAAAGATGTAGGCACTAGCATAGGTGAGGTTGCCGTGAATGAAGCTGACGGGGTTATTAATTGCATGGGCAATACCAGCAATCAACTGTCCCAAGCTAGACATTTTGGCACTCTGCACCAATTTGGCTTGAGCCGTTTTGAGCTTATTGAGTGCCAGTTCTAGTTCTTGGGCTTGTTTTTGGGCAACAAGAGCCGATTGACGTGCCTGAGTATAGAGTTCTGCCTGGTCGATGGCAATCGCTAGTTGCGCCACCACCACTTGCAGTAAATCCACTTCGCTATCATCCCAAGAACGTACTCCCCTACTCTGGGAGCAACTAATCACTCCAATTTCTCCACTGTGAGTATCAATTGGTATCGATAAGACTGAACTATAGCCCATCTTAACTAAGAACTCGCGCAGTTCAGTGTCGTTTAACTTCTCAACTTCATCAACTCTGATCACTTCCCGATTGAAGAGTCTCTCGGTAAGAGGTCTCACTTGCTCCATAGTGTATTGACCAATCTGGCTGGGCAGGGCAGGATTTTTGACTTCTTTTACCACCTTCCAAGAAACTATGCCATCTTGCTTTTTGCACCATAGGAATTGGCATCTGTCAGTCAGCAATAGGCTGTAAATCGATTCGACAGCAGTTTCAAGAATGGTATCGAGTTCAAGGGAGTTGCGGATTTGATTAGCTAATCCTAACAGTAGCGATTCTCGACGACTGAGAATTTCTGAATCCGCCCAATAGCGGTCAACAGCCACAGCGATGGCGTTAGCAATCCAGCTGAGAGTGCCGCTTGATGGCACATTAAGACCTTTAGAGCCTAACAAAGCCCTTACACTCATCAGTTGGTCTTCCACAACTGCTGCCAACGAGGACAGGCGCGATCGCTTCCAGAGGGGAGCCTCTACCTGCTTGAGATCAGCGATCTCTTCGAGAACACCAATGCCATGAGCAGCGCTCTCAGACCGCTTATGTTGAGTGATTTCCATGAACATTCCATGCCAGAGAAGACCGCCATTGGCTTGTAACTCTGGTCTGGAAGTTCCTTGTAGCCACTTCAGTTTCCCTGAGACTGTAATAATTCGCCCCTCCCATCTCCAAGGCTCTAGAGTTCTGGCACAAATAGCCATAGATTCCTCAAAATTTTCACGGTCATCGGGATGGATTTGGTCGATGATTAGTGCTGCATTCTGCTCAATTAAACTAGGCTCCAACTCATATATTTCCTGCGCACCACTACTTACAAAAGTGAATGAGAGTGAACCATCTGTTCGCCGCAGAAGTTGGTAAATCATGCCAGGGACATTGGCGGTTAACTTCTGCAATTGATCCTGGCTTTCGAGCAGTTGCTGTTGAGTTTCTCGGCGCTCAGTGATGTCGCGGGAAATTGTGAAGATTTCTCTCAAGATACCAGTGTCCGGATCGCGGATCGGTGTGATCGTGGTTTCCAACCAGATATAACTACCATTTTGATGACGGAAGCGGTAGGTTAAAGGATTAATTTCTGGGTCTGTAAAGATTTTTGAATTTGACTGACCGAAGTTTGCCAAATCTTGAGGATGGAAAAACTCGTAGACTGAAGTGCCTACCAACTGTTGGGGAGTGTATCCAACCAGAGTCTGGCAAGCAGGCGAGGCATATAAATATATGCCCTCAGGGCTATATTTAGCAATCAATTCAGTGGAGTTTTGTGACAAAAAATTCCAACAAGCTTCGCTTGTAACCAGAATCTTAGAACTATATTGGCACTGACAGGATTCTAATGTCTGGGGAACTAAATAGGCAAAGTTGTTGATCAAATCTTGCTGAGTAAGCCTAGGGAGGGATATTGATTGTCTCGGTTTTTGAGAAGGGTACACACCAACCATTTGTGGAGCAACACTTAAAGGGTTCTGTGCCTCCCACTGTGAAGGGTAGAAAAATTTTCTTGGTCTCTCTAATTCCAACTCTTGTGAACTCTCCTGGAATCTGAACTTGCTTAAGTGTTGAGAATAATCAAAGCGGTCTAGTTGGGAATTCTTTTGATCGTATAACCAGACGCTGAGGTGTCTTCCCTCAAGAGAGTCAGTAGTAGTTGTCACTTGCTGAGTTACTATCTTCCCATTATCTTCAAAAATCTGCAGTCGTACAAAAGACATTAGCGCCCGACTCAACTTTGACCCAGAATTGCTAGCTTCTTTATCGGCATCCTCAACCAATTTGCCTGTGGCAATTCTCTGCTTTCTGGAAGCTACGACTATTGCTAACATTAGCATCAGCGTCGCTGTCATTGAGCTAGTCAACAGGTAGGTGTCCCCTTGGCAGGAGAGCCATTGCTTGAGCCAGATTGTAAACCCAATAACCGATCCCCCTCCTAACAACCACAAAACAACAGCAATTTGTCTGGTGAAACCACTGATTTTATCCATCAGTTGTATAGGGACATAAAAGGCAATCAGTGCAATTGTGATCCCGAAGCCAAGGTCGTACAAAAGTTTTAGCGTTTCCAGGGGCAATTCATTGGTACTAATATTTATCATTGTCGCTATTCCTCCCAGTTTTCTGGGACATCTGGACTTTAATCAGTAGTACTCAGCCACCGTATGACGCACCCTTATTTGACCTTTGCTGAAATTTTCTGAGGTTGCTTTCTCCCTTTGAGAGCCTAGAGGATATTGCACCCGCAGTTTAGGTCACACAAATAAGGTATAGGTTTGTCTTGGGGGCAAATCACCGTATATTTACTGAACTTTATATTACGTTGTATTACCTTGACATACGTGAACCTGTGTGAGTTTAAATAACTTCAATTTGGTGTAATACATTCAACTCCTGTCCCCTAGCTCCTTTTCCAGGATTTGTGTACTTCACCACTATCAAAACTCTGCTCAAAGTCTTGCCAGCAATACAAGACCTAAGAGTAATCAATTTGGCTGGCACAGATAACACTCCACAGAGTGATGCTATTTACTTGTATTTTCTGGTAAGATTATTATTCTATATTTATCTTATGATTCACTCAAGGTATAATACGAAGCTGGCAAAATTATTGCTATAGCCCTGAATCAGGAGTCTACGCCAGTGGTTGTAAAAGTCCCCGAAAGTAGCTACGAAGCCAAAACCTTAGAAATTGCAAAACAGCTACTGGAAGCAACGCGCCAGAAGCGTTCCTTCTTGTCCCAGATGCGTGAGCAAATGCGTTGGGATGATAAAATTCTGGCTTGGGCGATGAGTAACCCTAATTTGCGGGTACAGTTGTTTCGCTTCATCGACACTTTACCAGCTTTGCGCTCTAAACCTGAAGTAGCTCGCCATTTACGGGAATACCTAGGGGATGAGTCAGTTGAATTGCCAAGTGCACTCAAGGGAATTCTCAATTTCACCAATCCCGACTCAATGCCAGGCCAACTAGCGGCACAGACTGTTTCTACTGCTGTTGAAACTCTGGCTCACAAATATATTGCTGGCGAGAATATCAAACAGGTAATCAAGACGATTGAGCGACTGCGTAAAGACAAAATGGCTTTCACCATTGATTTATTGGGTGAGGCAGTAATTGCTGAGACTGAGGCGCAGTCTTATCTAGAAGGCTATCTGGAGTTGATTGAACAACTAGGGAAACAAGCTCAACGCTGGTCTAAAGTTGAGGAAATTGATCATGCTGATGGCGAGCCTCTGCCGCTAGTGCAAGTATCTGTTAAGTTAACAGCTTTTTACTCTCAGTTTGACCCTCTTGATTCAGAGGGAAGCAAAGAACGAGTATGCGCCCGCCTCCGCAAGCTACTGCGCCGTGCCCAGGAACTAGGAGCAGCAGTTCACTTTGATATGGAGCAGTATGTCTACAAAGATATGACTCTGTCAATCCTTAAAGAGCTATTGATGACAGAGGAATTTTGCACTCGCACTGATATCGGAATCACTATACAGGCATATCTAAAAGATTCTGAGCAAGACTTGCGAGGGGTGATTGATTGGGCAAAAGAGCGTGGTAATCCAATAACTGTAAGGCTGATTAAGGGCGCATATTGGGATCAAGAGACAATCAATTCCCTGCAGAAGGATTGGCCAGTGCCAGTATATAGCGAGAAAGCTGCTACTGATGCCAATTTTGAGAAGTTGACCCAGTTAATGCTGGAAAATCATGAGTATATATACTCAGCAATTGGTTCTCATAACGTACGCTCACAAGCCCATGCGATCGCTATTGCTGAAAGCCTTAACGTCCCTCGTCGTTGCTTTGAGATGCAAGTCCTCTATGGTATGGGTGACCAATTGGCAAAAGCCCTAGTCCAACGTGGTCATCGGGTGCGCGTCTATGCTCCCTATGGAGAACTATTGCCAGGGATGGCCTATCTGATTCGCCGCTTACTGGAAAATACGGCAAATAGCTCCTTCCTACGGCAAAATCTAGAAGAGCGACCGATTGAGGAATTGTTAGCAGCGCCGCTTGTAGGAGACGAAGAGAAAGGAACAGGGGTAAAGGCAGAAAATGTTGCGGTTTTTACCAATGCTGCCGATAGGGACTATGCCTTGCTAAAAGCTAGAGAGGAAGCTAAACAAGCACTCAACAGTGTTCGCCAACAGTTGGGTAAAACTTATCTACCCTTAATTGATGGTGAGTATACAGCAACTGCCCAAATCGTGGATTCTGTCAATCCTTCCAATCCCAGCGAAGTAATAGGGAAAATTGGGCTGATCTCTGTAGAACAAGCTGAGCAAGCTTTGCAAGCGGCAAAAGCGGCATTCCCAGGCTGGCGTAAGACACCAGTCAGACAAAGAGCTGCTGTCTTACGAAAGGTGGCAGACTTAATGGAAGAACGTCGTGATCAAATGTCGGCTTGGGTATCGCTCGAAGTTGGTAAAGCTTTGCGGCAAGCTGATGCCGAAGTCTCAGAAGCTATTGACTTCTGCCGCTACTATGCTGACGAGATGGAACGCTTAGATCAAGGTTATAACTATGATCTCGCTGGCGAAAATAATCGTTATGTCTACCAGCCGCGAGGCATTGCAGTAGTTATTTCTCCTTGGAATTTCCCCATTGCCATTTCCACAGGGATGACGGTGGCGGCACTGGTGTCAGGAAATTGTGCTTTGCTCAAACCAGCGGAGACATCATCAGTGATTGCGGCGAAATTAGCGGAAATCTTAGTAGAAGCAGGCATACCTAAGGGCGTATTCCAATATGTCCCAGCTAAGGGTTCAACCGTCGGTGCCCATATGGTTAAGCATCGGGATGTTCACCTGATTGCTTTTACTGGTTCGCAGCAGGTGGGTTGCCAGATTTATGCAGAGGCAGCGATTGTACAACCGCATCAAAAACACCTGAAGCGAGTGATTGCTGAGATGGGGGGTAAGAATGCGGTAATTGTAGATGAGAGTGCTGACCTTGACCAAGCAGTGGCTGGCATCGTGCAGTCAGCTTTTGGTTACAGTGGTCAAAAATGCTCTGCCTGTTCGCGGGTAATTGTCGTTGAGTCTATTTATGATAGCCTGATTGAGCGCATGGTGGAAACAACGCGATCGCTTAATATTGGTCCGGCAATTGCTCCTAGTACTCAAGTCGGACCAGTAATTGATGCTACCGCGCGCGATCGCATCCGGGATTATATTGAAAAGGGCCGTACTGAAGCAGAAGTGGCTTTAGAGATGAGTGCGCCGGAAACTGGTTATTTCATTGGTCCAGTTATCTTTTCCAATGTTGCGCCTGATGCCAAAATTGCCCAAGAAGAGATTTTTGGTCCAGTAGTTGCTGTAATACGGGTGAAGAATTTCCAAGAGGCGTTACAGGTGGCTAATGGTACCAACTATGCCCTCACTGGTGGCTTGTATTCGAGAACACCTTCCCACATTCAACAGGCATCAGTGGAGTTTGAAGTAGGCAACCTTTATATCAACCGCAACATTACTGGGGCGATCGTTTCTCGTCAACCCTTTGGTGGTTTTAAGATGTCTGGAGTCGGCTCTAAGGCAGGTGGTCCAGATTATTTACTACAATTTTTGGAGCCCAAGACGATTACCGAAAATATTCAACGTCAGGGCTTTGCACCAATTGCAGGAGTTGATTAATTATTAGTTAGTAGGAAATCCCGCGATATTTCCTGCTTCGTTTTTTCGCCGATTTGTCTTGAACAGGAGGTGACTGGGATGGGAGTTGCCTCTCCACATCACCTCTATGTTTTCTATCTCGATTTTGGGCAATTAAGGTGGTTTCAGGAGTATAACTTCGAGACTCTTTTATAACTGAAGGTAACGTTTTAGTCTCTGTTGTTACCAAAGCAGTAGGGGACTGAGCTGTGGTTTTATGGTTACTCATATTTGAGCTTGGGAGAATTGCCTCCTTCTTCTCAACCCAAACTGTTAGGGAATGATCGTTTTCGGCGATAAAACAGAAAATACCGTCATCAAGATATTTGTGACCAAGTTTGACGGCAGCTTCTCGTCGGTGTTTAGGAAAATCCCTACCTCTAGTAAAAATTTTATTAGTGGTTCTAATTTGAGAGGCTTCATTGGCTTCTTCGACAGAAACCCCTTGGTGTTCTAGTTGTTTGGCTGTGAGTACGAGCATAAGTTATTGTAGATTTCAAAAGTTTTTAGATATTCAACCAAGCACAAACTCTTGGTTATGAAAGCTTAGTTCCCCTGAGCGGAAGCCATGCATTCAAAAGTGTTTGATCATAAGAGTTTTGCCGCTTGTTAACTGCTGGGTTATTTCTGCTAGCCTGCACTTAGTAGAATGTTAGGATCATAATTAAGTTTTGAGGTGATCCGCAACATCCCCAATAGAAATACGGTAGATAATATCTCTGTTGACAAATCAGATAGTAAATTTTTAGTCCTCTTGATAGGACTTTGGCTATTAGTCAGAGATTTTCAACTCCTGGCTTTTGAACTAGGTGATGGAAGAGCTGAAGTTTCGGTTCTGTAATCGGAAAACCAACTAACTTCTACTACAATGTAACAACCTAATCATCCTGATAGTTTGAGTTATTATCTGCTGTATAATTTGAGTTCAGGCTAAGTTGGTAGATTAAAGGTAATGATCAATTCATAGTTAATAGTTCATAGTTGATTGCCGATCACAATCAATAATGAACAATAAACCATGGACGAATTAGAGGAAAACTAGTGTTGATCAAAATCAGCATCAGTATCAGAAGCCGTACAGTTGAACCCTGTATTGCTTTGCGAACCAGCAGAGCTTTCTCTGATGGTATAGCAATCGCCAAGGCGGTTAAGACATTAAAAAAGTCCCAAACTCAGATAGAACTTGGCTTTTCCTCCAGCATCGGGCCCTGGAGCCTCCTGCCTCCTGCTATATCATTATCAATCGGCGATCACATTGCCGTTGTTGCGACTAGCTTGAGTCCTCGTCTATTGTAATCAATCTTTAGAGTAGTTTGCAACTTCAGCATAAATAATTCCCAGGACTTGCCCTTTCCCACACAATAGGAGCCTAAAAAGCTGGTAACTTCTAGAAAAAATAGTTCATGGCCCATTGCTCATAGGCAAATGAACCATGAACTATAGACCTCTTGCTACAATTTAGAGTTGATTTCCGTGATTGATTTGCCATGACTGCCACCATTCTTGATGTCCGCCACCTAAAAGTGCAATTCCAAACCGATGAACAGCAGGTTTTGGCTGTTGACGAGGTTAATTTTAAACTCAATCGCGGACAAACACTAGGAATTGTGGGTGAGTCTGGTTCAGGCAAATCGGTAACTTCACTAGCGGTGATGGGTTTATTGCCTCCTGCTGGCAAAATTACCAGTGGTGAGATTTATTTCCATGCCTCGGCTCAACAGGCAGAACCAGTGAATTTGTTGCAGCTCAGTGTACAACAAAGGCGTTTCTATCGAGGCGGTCAAATTTCGATGATTTTTCAGGAACCAATGAGTTCCCTAAACCCAGTCTATACTTGTGGGTTTCAGCTCACCGAAGCAATTAGGCTACACCAAGATGTTTCGCAAGCAGAGGCACGGCGTCAGGCAATTTCTCGTCTCCAAGAAGTTAGGCTTCTCCCCAGCGATCAAGAATTGAGAAGGCACTATCTTGAAGAATACCGCCGGGAGCATCCCCATAAACCTTTGCCTGGAGAAAAGGCAATCAACCACCAAATTAATCAGCAAAAACTGGCAATCCTCAAACGCTATCCCCATGAATTTTCTGGGGGGCAACTGCAACGGGTGATGATTGCGATGGCAATTTCTTGCAATCCTGAGGTTTTGATTGCTGATGAACCGACTACCGCCCTCGATGTCACTGTGCAAGCAGCAATTCTCGACTTGCTTAGAGAATTGCGCGATAAGCGCGGCATGTCGATGGTGTTTATTACCCATGACTTGGGTGTGATTGCAGAAATTGCTGATAGTGTGGCAGTCATGTATCAGGGCAAAATTGTTGAAAACGGCGATGTGATGCAGATTTTTGCTAATCCTCAGCATCCCTATACTAAGGGTTTACTGGCTTGCCGCCCTACCCTTGAGAAGCGCCTGCAATACCTACCAACAATCTCAGACTTTATGGAAACAGTAACCACTGAAAGTGGTGAACAGGTTATTCAAGAAAAAATACCTGAGGCGGTACCTTTGGAAGAGGAGGAGAGGGGAAGAGGGGGAGAGGGTGGAAATTTGTTAGTTCCAAGCCAGCTAGGGACTCAAGATTACCAGCCTCAGACTGCATCTGCTGAGATTAACTCTGGTGAGTTTCGTCACACTGCCCAAACTTCCCCTCTCCTGGCTGTCTGCAATCTTCAGGTTGGTTTTCCAGTGCAGGGAGTATTTGGTAAAACTAAGCGCTATATTATGGCAGTTAATGATGTCTCCTTTGAGGTTTACCCAGGGGAAACTTTGGGCGTTGTGGGAGAATCAGGCTGCGGCAAATCGACTCTTGCTAGGACTGTACTGCGATTACTTGAACCGATGAGTGGTCAGGTTTTCTTTGAAAACCAAGAAATTACTACTCTGGCAGGTAGGCCTCTACGACGCTTGCGGCGAGAGATGCAAATCGTTTTCCAGAATCCTTTTAGTTCCTTGGACCCGCGCTTTAAAATTGGGGAGACGATTATGGAGCCACTACTAATCCATAATGTTAACAATAAGCCTCAAGAAAGACGCGATCGCGCTGCCTATCTCCTAGAGCGAGTTGGCTTAAATGCTGACTGGATGAATCGTTATGCTCATGAGTTTTCAGGTGGGCAACGGCAGCGGATTTGTATAGCTAGGGCCCTAGCACTCAATCCTAAGTTAATCATCTGTGATGAGTCAGTGTCGGCTTTGGATGTTTCGGTGCAGGCACAGGTACTTAATCTTCTTAAAGAGTTGCAGAGTGAGTTTGGTCTGACTTACATTTTCATTTCCCACGATTTGAGTGTAGTTAAGTTTATGAGCGATCGCATTTTGGTGATGAATCAGGGCAAAATTGAAGAGATAGATCAGGCTGAGAAGATTTACCGCCAACCGCAACAGGAATACACCCGTCAGCTGATTGCTTCGATTCCCCTTGGCAGTTTGGAGCGAATTCAACAACAGCAATTAGGGAGGCGTACTTCGGCAATTCTAGCTGAAGATCCTTGGTTGGTTAATTAGGGTTTTTGGCGTGGAATACCTGGGTGAAGGAAATTTTGCGTGGGATTTGAATTCTCCGCGTCGATCTGTCGAGCTGTAATTATTAGCGAAAAAGGTTGTTAAACCTGATATTATCTTCTAGAAAATAGTATATAAGCTTTTGTCAGGTTTAATGAAAAAATATGTTACACCGAGAGAAGCGGCAAAACACTTTGGAGTCTCAGTACAAACACTCAGAAAGTGGGACAAAGCAGGCAGGCTCGACAGCCTTAGAACAGAAGGGGGTCAAAGACGCTTCTGTATTGAAGGAGAAGACCAGGAAAATAAGCCCATTATCTGCTATGCAAGAGTCTCTACCCATTCCCAACGGGATGACCTTGAAAGACAAGCTGAGTTTTTACGCCAACACTACCCAGAAGCACGAATTGTTACAGAGGTTGGGAGCGGACTCAATTTTAAACGGAGAAAACTGCTCAAAATATTGGAACAAGTATGCGCAGGTAATATCAACTCACTTGTCATCGCTTACTCCGACAGACTTGTCCGATTCGGATTTCCTTTGCTTGAGTGGCTCTGCCAGCAAAATGGAGTCAAGCTCGTGGTTCTCAACCAACGTGACTTGTCTCCACAGGAGGAACTCGTTGAAGATATTCTCGCCATCCTCCATTGCTTCAGTGCGCGGCTTTATGGACTCAGGAAGTACCAAAAGCAAGCGAGCAAAGCAATTCAAGAGCAAGCCTCGGAACCAGACGACGAAGTTGACACCCAACAGTGTCAGGAAGCTCAGGGTATTTCCATCTAAAGAACTACATCAAACCTGGAAGCGCTGGGTAAATGCCTATCGCTGGATATACAACTGGTGCATAGCTCAATTGCGTTCAGGCTGGCAGGGTTCAGCTTATACTTTGCAGAAATGGGTACGAGCATCTCAACGCCCAGAATGGGTCAAAACTCTTCCCGGTCATCAGCTACAGGAAGCTGCCGCTGATGCTCTTGATGCCCATAAGCAAGCCAAGGCAAATGGTAGTGATGGGGCAAAGTTCAAGTCCTGTCGCAAGCCTTCTCAGGTTGTAAAGTTCAAGGCCCGAAATTACAAGCATGGTACTTGGTATCCCACTAAGGTAAAGGGTCTAGAGTATCGAGCGCCAGAAAAGTTTCCATCGGAATGCGAGTATGGTACTCAGTTGATTTATGAACGTGGTCACTGGTACGGAATCTTCCCTGAAGTTCGCCCAGAAGTTGATACAAGTGCAACTAGTGTTATTGCCCTAGATCCGGGTGTCAGAACATTTTTGACTGGTTATGATGGTCATTCAATTATCGAAATCGGAAATGGGGATATTGGGCGTATTCAAAGGCTTTGCTTTCACCTTGATAAGCTTATGAGCCGCATCGACTTAAGCGCTTCTAAGAGGCAGCGACGAGCGATGAGGAAGGCTTCACACCGCATTAGGTCGCGCATCCAACGTTTGACAAAAGACTTGCACAACAAGATTTCCAGGCTTCTAGTATCCAATTACAAAGTGATTTTCCTGCCTACTTTTGATACTTCAGAAATGGTGGTCAAATCCCATCGTAAACTAGCCAAGAAAACCGCTCGAAACATGCTTACTTGGAGTCACTACAAATTTGAACAACACTTGATGCAGATGGCTCAACGTGAAGGTGTTTTGGTTGTGCTGTGCAATGAGTCTTATACCTCAAAAACCTGCCCCACATGCGGTCATATTCATTCCAAACTAGGTGGAAGCAAGCAATTTAAGTGCCCTCAATGTGGGTATACCGCTCACAGAGATTGGAATGGCGCACGAAACATTATGATTCGTGCTTTGCAGGCAACAGCCATTACCGTCAGAGGTGATGCTATACAGGTTGGAATTTGATGAATATCAGGTTTTAACAGGTTAAATGTTGCACCTTAGGACTTACGCATCGTACATTAGTACTATAGGAGATTTGGTTATTTCAGCCATTTATAGTGCCTGAGACAGCAAAAGCAGTGAGCAAATTGGAGTTAGTCGAAGCGTGTGAAATGACCGAATTGCCTGATGCACACTATTGTTGATTTGTACAGTGCGTAACTCCTAGACCTGTCTGCTTACTTATTTCCCCACACCTTTTTGCGCTCACCCGGAATACCTCAAAGCTTAGTCTTGCCAGCACACCTTGACGAAATAGGAAGGATTTCCCCAGAAGTCGGTGGTACTCTCAATATCTATGATCGCCAGGTTAAAAGGAATTGCTGTAGTCAGATACTTTTGAACTAGACTGCCAAGATCAGGTGCTAGTTGAGTTGCAGTTACCGCAGCTAGACTAATACCAAGTATTTGCTCGATTGGACCTCGCGGCAGTATCAGGTGAGTAGCTAAAGTCAAGCTAGCGGTTAAAAACATTCCTACTGAGAGATTGGTGCCACAGCGTGGATGTACTGCTAAGTCCCATTCGCCGCTAGTGAGGCGTTGTAAAGCTATGGACACTGCTCTTTTAAGCTCAGCTAAGTTGACCACTTGACCATAAAGATAAAACCCTTTGTCGGTGGATAACCCTCCCAAGCTACTATTATCTGAGTTCATGGTTGTTGCTGAATTTTTAGTTGTGTTGGCAGTATTACCTTCACTCAAAACCCAGACTGTTGCATGTTCTAAAGCATGAACCTGGCGCACCATCAATATTTCTTTTAAACCTGGAACAAATTGCAACTGCCTCAACAACTCAGCATCCTGTGTTGGTTGCGGCGCGGCAAAGTCAAAATCCCAGAAGTCATTAATATGGGCAGCAGCCGTATTGGTCATAGCAGCTCCACTCTCAAAGGTATCTTAGTTAACAGATGTTCTTTTAACTTTAGCGCTGACTTTGGCAAAGCGATGTAAAGCTTGGTAAAGCTATAGCAGTTTTGGTTTCAAGAATTGCTCTCCATGACGCGATATTTTAGACCAAGTTTCCATCCATCTTCATAATTTAATAATTATGAATTTTAAGGATCAAAGGTCATCTGAAAAAATAGAGTGGGTTATGGCGATGTCTAACCCACTCTTAGATCATGAACAATGAACTATGAGCAATGAACTATGAACTATAAACTATGAATTGACTTGTTCATTCGACGCTGGTAAAGGACAGCAGTTAACATCATTGATGCACACTTTGCCCCACTGTAGCGCCCAACGTACTAATGCGACTCTATTATCTGTCGATGTCTTAGTCAGAATGTTGCTGATATGATTATCGACAGTACGTTTACTAATTTCTAACTGCTGGGCAATTGCCTGATTGCTTAAACCAGCGGTTACTAGTTCTATAATTTGTAGTTCGCGACCTGATAGGGACGCGGAGATATGAGACTTGCCACCAGCCATAAGTCTTTGCCCTTGATGTATACGAAAATATTGCAATAATAACCCTCTAAGTCATTCTAACCAGTATTTTTACTCATAGAGCAGTTTGTAGTTAGGGGCTATACATCTAAACTTCTACCTGAAAGTCTCATGCCCTCTGGCTTCAAGACTCTAAAAACACTCTGAGCAAAATTTTAGTCAAGTTATTCAAAGTTCAGTTAAAAATTATGTCTGTTTGTACAGAGCTTTTGATTATCTCCAACTTCAGACCCTATTGGTCGCTGATGATAGAGTTGTGGCACAATCAATAGCTGATTATTCTCTAATCTCCAATATTCTGGATTGATTAATGGGGACGTCAGCCTCCGCATAATCTAAATAAGTTGGGATCTATTTCTGTCGTGACCAATCCGCGCGTACTCTGCCTCGGTGAAGTATTATTTGATCTACTTGCTGATCAACTGGGGCGCTCACTTGAACAAGTTGAATCGTGGACACCTTATCCTGGGGGTGCTCCTGCCAATGTCGCTTGTGCTTTAGTCAAGCTGGGGACCTCTGCTGGCTTTGTCGGTTGCGTGGGGAAGGATGAGCAAGGAGAGAGCTTAGTTAAACTCTTACAAGAAGTCGGTGTAGACAGCACAGGCGTTCAGCGCCATCCTACAGCACCGACGCGACAAGTTTACGTTGTACGTTCTGTCGATGGCGACCGCTCTTTTGCCGGTTTCGGCGAACTTGACACTGCACAATTTGCTGATGCCTTCCTCCAAGCCTCAGATTTACCTGAGTCTATATTTGAAGATGCTGATTTTTTAGTCTTAGGAACTCTTGAGTTAGCTTATCCCCAAACTCGCGAAGCTATTAATAAAGTATTGCAACTAGCAGCAAGATATGATGTCAAAATTTTAGTCGATATCAATTGGCGTCCGATGTTCTGGCATGATACCAGTGCTGCCAAACCACTAATTCAGGAACTATTAAAACACGTCGATTTCCTCAAAATTGCCAAAGAAGAAGCCCAGCTGTTGTTTAACACCACTGATGCAGGTGCCATTACCCATCGCCTAAATTCGGTAGAAGGTGTCTTGGTGACAGATGGGGCAGGAGAAATCAACTACTGCCTGAATCAGCATGAAAGTAAACTAAAGGCTTTTAGTGTCGATGTTAAAGATACCACGGGTGCTGGTGATGGCTTCGTTGCTGGTTTTGTTCACCAGTTGTGCCAGCAGGGACTCAAGTGTCTTGCCACTCCAGAGTCAGCGAGGGATACTGTTAGATATGCCTGTGCAGTGGGAGCTTTGACGACTCTCAAGCCAGGAGCAATTGCTGCTCAACCTACAGCCCAAGAGGTAGAAGTGTTCCTTAGTAGTAAAAATTCTATCAAATAGAAAAAAGCATGCTAAGTATAGTCTGACTTTAAGTAATAAGTAATAAGTAATAAGTAATAAGTGATAACGACAACATTTATTACTTATTACTTTTCTTTTTACAAAAAAAGAAGTACTCCTGTATTCCTTCTTCAAAGCTCTAGTGATCGGCGAGTGTTAGGACCAACAATACCATCAGCAATTAAACTATTTTTATTTTGAAATTGCTTGACTACAGCTACTGTCCCTTTCCCATAAATACCATCAATTTCGATTTCAAAACCTGAATTAAACAAGGCATTTTGAACCTGACGGACATCTTCACCCTGCATATATGGTTTGCTCAATCGTAAAGTCCGAAATTCTCCAAAAGGAATGTCAAACCCACCTACAGGAGAATTCTCTAGCCGCCTCCTTGTCTGAGGGCCCCACTTTCCATCTTCCTTGATACGGTCATTGGGATTATATCTGTTCCAAATACGCTGAAAAGCTTGTACTGCTAAGGAGTTAATTCTGCGTCTACCAAAGCCCACATACTCAAAATGTACCAGATCCCTAGCCCCTAACCAACGCCAGGAATACCTTGGTAAATACTGTCTCCAGAAGTTGTAGAATGGAGTATCTACGGCTAACCCACTTTGATGGTTGCTATTAGGTGGTTCAGCAGCAAGTTGAATTCCGCAGCGTCTGCCGTTAAGATAGTGGTTGTAGATAATTAGTTGCTGGGCAATTGTGCGGTAAGCGGAATTAATGGTCATTTTCTGTCCCGCAGCCTGAATTGCACGCGCTAGTGTTCTTTTGGCAGGAGCTTGTAAGTAGGGCCAAACAGCTTTACCTAAGTTAACATCTAAATCATCAAAGGGCACTAAAACCCCAGGGATTAGGGAGTTCATTTCTCCAAGAATTTGGGTATCTAGTCCTCGCGCAATTGCAGTAGAGCAGGAACTTACATCTTTAAGCAATAATGGTTCCAGTTTTAATTTTTCGTTTTCCTGCCAAACTTCAACATGGTCATTAAAGGCATACCAAATATTTTTATCCTGAAAATTATCTTCGGCAAAGACAACTTGGATGTGAAATTTTTCTTGTGGAAGAAGTTTCCAGTTTTCTAATTCAAGCTCTGTTCCTTGTTTGATACTATGCTTGTCTTTTGTTGACAATTTATCGCTTGATGTAGGCTTTTGCTTGAGAACTGTATCTTCTATTATTTTAAGTTTTAGAGCCATTACCAACCTCTATAATCCTATTGCCTAAGCAAATGTTTCCTAGCTTTGTTTCTACTGTTAGAGCCTTTGAGTTTTTGAGACAAAGGCATCAAATTGAGTTTACATCAAATTAATGATTAAAGATCAACCCCTGCAACAGATAATCTACAATCAAATTGCCGCAGCACCTCAGAAGCGGATTACATTTGCTGAGTACATGGACTTAGCACTTTATCACCCCCAGCAGGGTTACTATGCTACTGGTGCCGTCAATATTGGCTCAGAAGGTGATTTTTTTACCTCGCCTCACCTGGGTAAGGACTTTGGCGAATTACTTGCCCGGCAGTTTGCCCAAATCTGGGATATCTTGGGAAAACCAACCCCCTTTACCCTGGTGGAAATGGGAGCGGGACAAGGGCTACTCGCTGCAGATATCCTCAGTTATCTGCATAGCCAGCACCCTGACTGCTTTGCAGCTGTGGAGTACATTATCGTTGAGAAAGCAACTGGACTGATTTCTCAACAGCAACAACTACTGCAAAAATTGAAATTGCCAAACCAGGACAATCACCAACAATTACCTGTACGCTGGTGTTCCTTAGAAGCAATACCAGAAAACTCGATTACTGGCTGCTGTTTTTCTAATGAGTTAGTGGATGCTTTACCAGTACATCAATTTGTACTTCAACAACGACAGTTGCGGGAAATTTATGTCACAACAGCGGATCAATTAAGAGTCAGCAGAGAAAAAGAAATTAATCTCGAGTTCGAGTCTTCATTGGTAGAAGACATCCAAAATCAACAATCGAGTCCCGATAGCGATGATGAAATAAAATTTGTAGAAGTTACAGATACTCCTTCTACACCTCGACTCAGAGAGTATTTTAACTGGTTGGGAATTGATTTACTATCTGGTGCTTACTGCGATGGATATCGCAGCGAAGTCAATCTGGCAGCTTTGGAATGGCTTAAGAATATCGCTAACCGACTAAAGCGAGGATTCTTGTTAACAATTGATTATGGCTACACAGCAGAGCGCTATTACTTAAGTGCGCGTCATCAAGGGACATTGCAATGCTACTATCACCATCGATATCATGATGACCCTTATCTATATATTGGGCATCAGGATATCACTGCTCATGTAAATTTTACTGCCCTGGAGCGCCAAGGGGAGTTGTGCAGTTTGCACAAGGTTGGTTTCACTCAACAGGGATTATTTTTAATGGCGTTAGGATTGGGAGAGCGTCTTCTTGAGCTTTCGGCAACTGGTGAGGCTATTGCTAAAGGAAAAGATGTGTTACGGATTATGCGGCGTCGTCAGGCTTTACACGAATTGATCGATCCTATGGGAATTGGAGGTTTTGGGGTTTTGGTACAGAGTAAAGGGTTAAGTTGGGAACAAGGGCAGATAGAACTTCAAGGTTTAAGTGTGCCGGGTGAGCGAAAAAAGGTGTGGGGAAATAATTAAGCAGACGCTCCAGACGCTCCAGACGCGGAGAACTCAAATCCCACGCAAAATTTCGTTCACCCGTGTTGGCTACGAGCGCGACTCTTCTTTGAAGACATTTACTGAGCTTTAAAGCCCTACGCCCTAGGGACTTGTTATCAGAATTCTTCCTGTATTTGTAGGCTGCATTTCTACATTTAACTGGATTACACCTACAGTATTGATAGTAACACACGCTTATCTGGTTCGCGATTCATCCTAACACCTCCACTTCGTGGTAGGTTTAGGACTTCTCACGATTGAGGTTAACTTGCCTGATCCAAATTATCGCCCTTTACGGCATTAACCACATCTTGATTACCGCCATCTTCAGGCTGGAAAATCAACACGCGGCGCGCAAAAGGAATTTCAATTCCCTCGTGATCAAAAGTATCCTTAATCATCTTACGGAGAATTCTCTCGATAGAGAGGTGAGTTCCTGGCTTAACTTTTGTGACTGTACGCACTACAAGATCTGACTCTCCAAACTCATTGAGTCCATCGACTCTCGTTGGTTCAATTACCACAGATTGTTCTTGTTTTAAAACCTTTCCTATCTCCTCAATAACCCTGTAGACATGATCTAGATCAGATTGATAGGCAACGCCAACTTCCACCACAGCATTAGTATATTCTTTGGAATAGTTGACTAATTCTCCGATATCCCCATTACGAATAATATGCTGTTGACCATCGGGATTACGGATGCGAGTGGCTCTCAAGTCAATTGCCTCGACAGTTCCCATAGCATTACCAACTTCAATAAAGTCACCCACCAAGTAGTAGTTTTCAAAGAGAATAAAAAATCCACTGACCATATCATTGATCAGGTTTTGTGCCCCCAAACCAATTGCTAGACCGACGATACCAGCAGCAGCGACAATGGGAGTAGGATCAATACCGAGGGTATAGAGTACGCTGATGCTAGCTCCAAAGTAAATGGCGTATCTCAGAGAACTCCGGATTAGAGGGATCAGGGTTAGCCTTCTCTGTTTCTCAAAATCACTAAGCTTTTTATTCTTAAGCAGTGCTTCTTCGATTACCAGGTTTGCCACCTCGACAAAGATGCGGCTGATAAAGATAATGCCGATAACTCTAGCGATTCTAGGACCGTAGGCTGCAAAATCAGCAACTAACTCCAGTTGCTGAACTACCAGTGTCGCCATGTAAACGTAGATTGCGTACTCAAGAGAGCGCTTGAGAAAAGAGACAAGGTGCCTGAGATGATCATAAAATCGCAGGAAGTTATCAGGGTTGGAGTATTTATTACTGAGGGCATCTAGACTATCAATGATCGCAGTAACTGCTTTGAATATCAGCAACCCTGCGGTGATGATGGCATAGATTTTCAGACCAATATAGAGAAATGTTGAAACTATTGCTGGTACTTGCAGAAACTGGGTGCAGCTAATTGCTACCGACAGCCAGACAATATTAGTGAGATTACTTTTGAGGAAGCGAAAGAATTCCTCGATGCTTTCATCGTTAGAGGTGATGTACTCAAATTTCTTGGCACGATTGCAAGCGATATCCACTATGGGGTAGACAATTGCCAGTGCGATTAGCGCCACAATTACAATACCAGCGCTTTGGAAAGCTCCAATAGCGAACTTTCTCCAGAAGTATGGCGAGATGGGGGTAATCACCTCCAGGGTGTATTCTTGCAGATTATTGCCTTGGTATATCAGCCAAAGGTTAACACTCACTACCAAAACGCACAGTAATAGGCAGTGAAGAACCAACATCCCCCTAATCTTCCGGCGCAGAGCCCTAGTACTCCTGTCGCCCTTCCGGAGCCAGGCAAGCTTCACTAACTGCTTGAAGAGTTTGCCAATGAGCCAGTGAAACACAGAGAATGCCAAGATGATCAGGCTGACTTCAGCGACAATGATTAAGATGTCTAAAATTTCCACAGCAATTGATTCTACCTAATCGGGGGGTTTAGGGGGCGATTGTGCTGCGTCCATACCCGTAGGGTACAGCCCTTTGGGCATCCTTCGGCAGGGCGTAGGGCTTCGGACCCCCTCAAGTTAATTTTAGGCGTTGACTCTCTCTCGGTTGAAAGCAGAGGGATTGAGTCTTCAACTACTTGAGGTACCATTTTTTCTTTGATACCTAAAACAAGTTTGAGGGAAAGAGCGGTTGTTTTAACGGCTGGCTTGGTCACTACAGGGTTTTAACCTGACCAAGAATCTTGAATTAGACGACGTATCGCCTAGGATCAACTATACCCCCATCGTCAATGCCAACCCTGTCAACTTTTTCTACTCTTGCATTCCATCTAAACCCTTACTTTCTTGGGATTTTCTAATTTTTTACTCATCTGTTGAGACGGTGCCTAATTATTATAATGGTATTTATGCTGGCTACACAAAATACCTAAACAATTGAAGAGCTAGGGTTTTACCCCAGTTTCGAGCAAAGCCCCTTCCTTAAAATTCCGTAGAGGGAAACAATTGGTGTACCTCGAAGGAAGTTCACCGAATCTTTGCGGAACCAGAGGCCTACACTTACTCGAACAGAAGTGTAGGTACGTCACAGTAACATTCTCGACGTCGATTTGTAGATGAGTGAAAATCATGTCTATGTTTTCTTCTGTTAGCTTCCGAGCTTCCAGTACTCGCCAAAGTAAAGCAGCCCAACAACTGATTGTTTTTCACCTTTGCAATCAAGATTTTGCTCTACCCATTAGGGCAGCCCAAAAAGTTATCCCTATGGGGGAAATTTACGGTACACCCCAAGGCTCTGGGTTAGGTTTGATACTTTATCAAAATCAAGAATTACTTGTTATAGATGCAGAGAATAGAATTTTTAGGAGAGTACCAAGCCAAGATTTATCTGCGAGTGCTAGTAGTTACAGAGAGCGTTGGCACCAGCATGGTGAGGAGGGACAAAGCATGGTTGTTAGCGGAGATGTTGATTTAGTGAGTTCAGGGTCGTTAGATTCTAGCACGGGTGTGGAAATCTCTGGGGATTTTCCCGATGTGTCTCAACCAGCGCTTTCTCCCTACGCACCAAAACAAAATCAGGATGCTAAGGTGAAGCGCTATATCCTGATTGTGCGGAACTCTCAAGGAAAATTGGCGGGCTTGCCGCTTAATTCGCCACCTTTTTTGCTACGGGTGCCTGTCTCTGCCTTTGCTCCCCTCACATCGGACTATATTTATGAAGGCAATATCCGCTGTGTCAGTGCGCTAGTCAGGCAAGAGAATGAACAACCTCCTCTATTTTTACTCAATCCAGACCAGTTAATTCCTTCTCAAAAGGCTTTACCAACAAATGTTAGTTGAGGGGGAGAGGGGGAGATGGGGAGAGGGGGAGATGGGGAGATGGGGAGATGGGGAGAGGGGGAGATGGGGAGATGGGGAGATGGGGAGATGGGGAGATGGGGAGATGGGGAGATGTGGAGATGGGGAGATGGGGAGAATTTTGTATATTAATATGAACAGTAGATCGATAGAGCTGATATCAGTACTAGAGTCGATTAACGTCAGATTAAAGGAGAAAAAG
>JAAHGS010000053.1 GCA_010692645.1 Symploca sp. SIO2E9 | reverse complement strand
ACAGAAACACTTTAGCTTTCTCAGCGAACAAGAGAATGCTTTTACAACTTACTGGAAAGGGGATGAATTGTACTCAGCATGGAAGACCTACCGAGCTAAAGCTAGTTACAGCGAACTCTGTTCAACCCTCAAAACTAATAAGCATTATCGCCAGATGGCGGCTCAATCGGCACAACAATCTATAAAAAGTGTAGTGGAGTCAATTAATGGTTATAACGGGCTAGTAAAGAAGTACTACAGTGGTGCAGTCGATAGGCCATTATTGCCAAGATATCGCACTAGTGGGGGGCTGGCTCCTGTGACTTTTCCTAACCAGCTTCTCAAGTACAAACAGGGACTTATTTACCCTCCAGTTTCTAGAGAAATTAAATCAGAATTGATCACTGAAGTTAAACTAAACCTGCCAGAATTTATTGACTCTGATTGGGTTAAGGAGGTAGCAGTACGACCATGTAATGGTGAGTTCTGGATAGACTGGGTAATTGATGACGGCAAACAACCAATAGAGGTAAACCCTAACTTGGATTACACCCAAGCCTGGGGGTTTGACCACGGTGGCGCTAACTGGCTAACAGGAGTATCCACCAAAGGACAGAGCCTCATAATTAACGGGAAATTCTTGAGGTCAATGAATCAGGGATATTCTCGCCTGGTGGCAAAATACAAGCAGGGGCGAGTGAACTATTGGGACTCCAACCTAGACAGGATCCAGCGTAAACGTAACAACCAAATGCGGGATGCCGTTAACAAAGCTGCCCGGTTCATCATCAACAGATGTTTAGCTGATGGCATTGGCAATTTGGTCGTTGGTTGGAACCAGAGGATGAAAAATGGTTCTTCCATGAACAAGAGGAACAACCAGAACTTCACTCCCATCCCCACTGGCAGATTGATAACCAGGCTCAAACAATTATGTCCCGAGTATGGAATTGTAATGACAGTAACCGAAGAAGCCAACACCTCAGCAGCTTCTTTCTTAGATGGTGACTCTCTACCGAAGCACGGTGAAAAACCCGTAAGGTGGAGAGCCTCAGGAAAAAGAGTGCAGAGAGGTCTTTACCGCAGTGCTGAAGGCTTCTTGATTAATGCTGATTGCAATGGCTCAGCAAATATTATTCGCAAAGTAGCGACACAGCTAAATATCAATTTAGCCGTTAGCGTTAGCGGGCGCGCCTTTGGCGCGACGGTCGGTAGCGGGAGTTTGGCACTCCCACAACGATATGAAATGACGACCGGTTTAAGCAAATCATATCGTAAGCAAGCGTTGCGTAGGGCGTTTTTAAACCCCGTAGCAACATCTGCTTAGAATCCCCGTTTTTCAAAACGGGGAGATGTCAACAAATCCTTTTCTGTGTTCTTTAGTAAGAGCTTAACCCACCAAGGAAGATGGTGGGTTATGGCGCTAAGTAGGGCTTGCTGCATGAGTGTGAAAGCTATAGCACGCCTAACCCACCGTAGATTAGGTTTAGTTTTGAGTTGATAACTGGTCTGTTAAGGAGTACTAACACTTAATCGGTTACATAAGACTTACCACATCTGTACAAAAAGTCAAGCAATGGGTAGCTTTGTCCAACAATTAAGTTACAGTATCAATCCCTAGTTTTCTCGGACCAAACGCGAGTGGGTAAACCCCAAAGGTAGATGAAGCCTTCGGCAGCTTTGTGGTCAAACTTGTCTTGGGAAGTGTAGGTTGCTAGTTCAGGAGTGTAGAGGGAATTATCTGAGCTTCGTCCTACAATCATCGCGTTGCCTTTGAAGAGTTTGACTCGCACTGTACCCGATACCCGCTCTTGAGTTTTTTGGATGAAAGCATCGAAAGCCTCTTTGAGAGGACTATGCCAAAGACCTTTGTAGACTAAATGGCTATAGCTGTCTTCAATAGAACGTTTGTACTGGGTAACATCAGCAGTTAAGGTAAGACTCTCCAAATCACGATGGGCACTAATTAAAACTGTCAGGGCAGGTGTTTCGTAAACTTCTCTGGATTTGATGCCTACAACCCGATTTTCAACCATATCTACCCTCCCTACCCCGTGGTTGCCTGCTAATTCGTTAAGTTGACTAATTAGTGCCACTGGTTCTAGGACAATACCATTAAGCGCTGTGGGAATACCTCCTTCAAAGCCAATTTCTATACATTCTGGTTCGTCGGGAGTATCAGTTATCGCTTTGGTCATTAGATAGATTTCTTCGGGCGGTTCTGTATTAGGATCTTCGAGAATACCCGCCTCAATGCTGCGACCAAGTAAGTTACGATCAATGCTGTAAGGCGAGGACTTTTTCACCGGTGCGGGAATACCAAAGCGTTCACCGTAAGAGATTGCCTCTTCACGGCTGAAACCCCATTCCCTTGCTGGTGCCAGTACTTTCAAGTTGGGGTTAAGTGCCATGATCGAGATATCAAAACGCACTTGATCGTTGCCCTTGGCTGTGCAACCATGAGCTACAGCATCTGCTCCATATTGTTCGGCAGCCTCCACTAATAACTGGGCAATCAAAGGACGAGCAAGAGCTGTTGATAGGGGATAGCGATTTTCGTAGATGGCATTTGCCTGAATTGCAGGAAAGCCAAAGTCCTTAACGAAGCGCTCTGTGACATTAGCGACTAGTGATTTGGCGGCACCTGATTTCAAGGCTTTTTCTCTAATTGGCTCTAATTCATCTCCCTGACCCAAATCTGCAGCTAGAGTAATGACTTCCTTAACTCCCCACTCTTGTTTTAGATAAGGGATGGATACGGAGGTGTCTACTCCCCCTGAGTATGCCAAGATAACTTTTTCAGCACGACCCATTAATTTCTCACTTTGAAAAACGACAAAGCCTTAATTTTATCTGCACTAAGGGATAATAAATTAGTTAGCGCCCAAAAAGTGCTATTCTTTATGATTAAATCAAGATTTGTTGATTAATTCTCGTGTACTGGCGATAATCTCCTACTTCAACGAAGCAATTAGGGGTAGTTAATTCTTTCTGCCCCTCTAATCCTCTTCTATGAAGCCTAGAGACGCTTCCTTAAGTAGTCGGACATAAATAAATGGCTCTGTGTAAAGAATTATGAAATCCGTCAAAGTTACCCTACACCCTACACCCTACACCCCACACCCGACCTCAACTAGCAAACTTTATTTTTGTTCAGGTACTTACATCGGTGAGAGCTACTCGGCTTCATAATCAATTTTAGAGACCTGAGATAGCGGTATTCTACGATAAGGTCTGTAAAAATTAGAAAATAAATGAACTAGGAAGATCAGGAGCATTTCAACCGCAATTTGGAGCCATAAAGGAGCCAAACTCAAGCCCCAAACTACTACAATCAACCCAGTCAGGAGCAAAGCAATCCCATAAACTTGCTCACAGGCTTTGAGACCAGTCCAAACAGCCCATAAACCTGTCAGTAGTAAAGTAATTTTTAAAATCAGCATTGTTACTAACCTCTTGTACTATCTGGAGCTTTGGATTTGCTTATCAACATTATCGACAAATATCTATGTGTCTAAAATCAAATCATGATTCCTCTAGTGATTTTTGTCTTCCATGTGTCTTAACTAAAGTGCTAGTTCTGCTTGAATTATACTGGCAGATACCTAGATTCCAGAAAACAACATTAGCGAGAAACTACCTCAGATTTTACAGCCTGTAGTTGTCTGTAGGTTGTGCGCTTTTGTAATTGTTCAATGTATTCGGCAAGTACTCGGGGACAAAATTGATAATAGCAGTGTTGACCTTCGCGGCGTACAGTGATTAGGTCAGCATTAGCCAATTCTTTAAGGTGATGAGATACTGTAGCTTGGGATACTGGGAATTTTTCCACAAGCGTTGCACAGGCAACTTCATCTGTGGAAGCGATCGCTTCTAAAATTTCAAAGCGACGTGGATCAGCCAAGGCTTTGGCTGTACGTGAAAATCGAGTGAGCCTCATTTTTACTTATTCCCTCTTCATCAAGACCAAGACCTCAATTTCTGATGAGACCTGCTAGTGCGAGAGCGAGTTTAGTGTGGTTTCTCTCACCTGCGCAACTAGAGTTTAGGCTAACTCTAGGAAAAAATTGTATTCCTTTGGAATTATTATCTAGAATATATTTATATATCCCTATGTTACTGAGCAACTAACTGACTGTCAAGTAGAGGTGAGGTTCTTCCCTAGACTGCATCTAAGATTGAGTTGCTCAAATCTGTACAAGCCAGTCCCTTAATTGCTAAATCTTCAACGGTAATCAAGTTCCAACTTGCCCCATCTCTTCTAATCAGAGTGTTCCTGGTAGTCTTCGGAAGACTCAGGGTCTAGTTCCCAACGTTGGCGGTCGCGATGCTCTAACTTATCTCTAGTTTGCACTATTTCGCCATCAGTTGAGGAAAGTCCCATTGCCTGGAGCAGTTCCTCTGTTACACTTTGGTCAGGAGTAGGAGTTTGTCCACCAACGGCTTCTTCTCCAACGACCTCGGCTTGATATAAATTATCGTCGAGATCCCCACCTGTCACATCTGCACAGGAGTTGGCTGCAGTTCTTAACTTCTCTAGTGTTCTTCCCATCCCAGTGTCGCGGTCAATCAAACCCTCAAAAATCAGTTCAGCATGTTCTCTTCCCGTGAGATCTGCTATCAATACCTCTTCAATTTCAGCTCCCTCTGGCAGTAGTTGAGCTTCAGCTTCTTCAAATGCTTCGTAGTTGTTTTCCTCTGCCATGATGCTTACTCCTTGCTGTCATAGCGCTTAGTTGTAATTTCTCTGTTCTCTATTTTAAATTTTATTTTAAGATGAAAATGGAAGAGAAAACCTCTCTTACATTTCAAACATAAGCTCCTTAATTATTCTTAACAACAACTTTCTGATCAAAGAGGTAAAGCTATGGCCGGTTTCAAATGGTTACAGCAGCTCTTGTAGTACATTGGGGATGGAGTAAGAAGAATTTTTGGTCCTAGAGACGAGGAATATCCAGAGACAGGTGTCCAGCCTTTTGAGGGTGAACCCTATAAAGAAAGCGAAGAAACTAATTAGATTAGTTGTTGATAGTTCATCTTTACCAAATGGGGAGTGTCAAATTGCAATCAACAATGAACTAATTGCCTAGCTAGGGCTTGCTAAATTAATATAGAATGCATGCCAAACAAGGGTTTTGAGCCTTTTTTTACGCTTACAAGTGCTTTGTTATAGCATCCAATGGAGCAAAATCCTTGCACTTAATAGAAAAATCTCGGAGCTGATCATGGATAATCAAGCTTAGAACTATCGGCTTTTCCCTACTCCCTACTCCCTACTCCCTGCTAAGAGCTCCCTCTCCTTACCACCAGACTTATTCAGCAAACCCTAGCTAACCAGAGATGCTGCCTTTAGAGAAGGAGTCTCTTGCCCTAATTTGCTCAACTGTTCCAAAATCTCGATAACTTCGCGCTCAAAAGCAACCTGAGCGCGGTTGGTTTTGCCCCCCACATACAAGCCAATCTCTTCGGGAGATGATCCGCTAACACCCTTTTGCAAAGCCCAAATCTGAGAATGAGAGAAATAGCTGGCGATTACACCAAGCATCAGCAAGGCAAAGCCAGTGTAAACCAGGGGAATACCTGGATCCGATTTAATTTGCAAGCCCGTGCTGCCAATGATATCGATAATTTTCAAAGTGATGCCATTAACTTTTGTTGCCATACCAGGGCGGACAGTTGAAACCAGATTACCTTCGACATCATATACTAGTAACATTCCTTGTAAGTCTTTTGCCAGCAGCGATACGCCTGCACTCAAATCAGGTTTAGTGGGTACCCAGGTTCCCCAGACACGCCCCCTGCCGCCAGTGTCGAGTTGTGCCATTGGCAACTGGAAAATAGGGCTATTATTCAATTGCACTTGAACAGCGGCAATTCCCCAGTCAGTCTGGTAGAAAGTAACTCCCCGATAGCGCAGAGGCTTGTTAACATAAATCGTCTCCTGGTCAACTTCCTCTTGCTGAGTGTCAAGAACCGACAAATCAGAGTAAAACTGATTAATTCCTCCCTCTGGGGTATAGTCAATCCAGAAGCGATTTACCCGCAATGACAAATCCTTTGGGATTTGCCAAGAGGCGAAAGGACCAGCATCAATGATATTTTTGACTTGGAAAGTGCTGCCGCTAGCAACCATTTCTTGGGCAAGAAAACCACCCATCGCTCCCCAAATTGCCCCAGCTAGAATAATCAGCATACTAGCATGGACAATAATCGGTCCAATGCGCCCAATGATGCCCTTGCGAGCGTAGATGGCATCCCCTTCTCGAAAAACTAGATAACCTCGCGCCTCTAATCTTTGGGCAAGATAGTCTAAATTCCCTTGGTCTAGTTGAGCACTGAGGGCAAGTTTCTCAAACTGACGGGGTTCTGTATAAAATTTCCAGCGGCGGGCAGCTTTGAGGGCAGGAAACTGGCGGGTGAAAGTACAGGCAGTTAGGCTACTGCCAAAGAGGATTAGTAGAGATAAAAACCACCAAGTGCGGTAAACATGGTCTAATCCTAACAGCAATAGTACTTTCCAGCTCAAAAAACCAAATAGCGCTGGTTCTTCTGGATAATTTGCTTGGTAAAAAGCTAGAGATTGACCCTGTTCAATAACCGTTCCAGCAATACTAAATAGGGCAATTGTCAGCAGCAATAAAATTGCCAACCGCAGATTTGATAACACCGACAGCAACCGACGCCATAATCGACGCCCAACATTGGTGAGAGCTGAATCTTCTGCTAATGAATTTTCTTCTATAGTCATTATGATATTAACTATGAGTTAAAGAACTTAAAGGAGTTAGTGGCTGCGGCGCAGGAGTTAGTTAACAATGAAGGCACTCTTGCGCCGCTTCTCCTTAAGAAGCAGTTCTTTGTTAAAAAATTCCCATAGGAATACGAGATAGCAAGGAGAATACCCCAAAGCCCACTAGTAAAACTCCACTAGCTGGTGTAATCCAACCAGACCACTTGCGCAACTCCAACAACTTTTTGAGTGAAGCCGTAAAAGTTCCTGCCAACACTAATGGTGCCACGTAACCTACAGTGTAGAATAATAATAAGACTGCACCTAAAATCAAGTCTTGTGTTGTGGCGATCCAAGCTAGCAAAGTGGCTAAGACCGGGGTACTGCAAGGGGAAGCAACCAAACCAAAGGTCAAGCCAATCAAGTAAGAGCGCACTCCCTCAGGCCAGTCTTGAGCAATCCAGTCCATGCCGCCAAAAGAGGGCAGTTGTAGGGGCAAAGCTTCGAGTAAGTTCAGCCCCATGATAATGGCGATGAGGCTGACAATAATTGGCAAACCAAGACCTATTTGACCATAGACTCGCCCTAAGGACGCCGCCAGAGTTCCTAATACAGCTAAAGTTGTTGCTAATCCCAGAGCAAACCAGGCAGACTGGGTTGCCGCTTGCAAACGACCCTTGGCTTCATAGCCACCAATATACCCAATAGTAATGGGCAGCATAGAAAGTGTACAAGGAGTCAGGCTGGTCAACAACCCAGCAGTAAAGATGATCCCAATGCTGAATAGGCTTAGATGCGTCAGCTGAGTGCCAACGAGATTATTGGAAAATTGCTGTAGTTCGTACAGTTGAGTAGAAAGTGTTTCGAGCATAGGTTGCTGGCTAATGGAAGGCCAATCATGCTCGCATTTTAGCTTACTTAGCGGATTAGAATCTATCCGATGTAACTGAGCAATGATTGAACTTTTACCTTTATCTTAGGTAAAATCTTGTTGCTCCTACTCTTGGTCACTATCTTGCTTGAGGGCATATTTCATTACCACTGGTGGTAATGTAAACATGGTTTCATGTCCCTGCTTAACTTGCTCAATTAAAAACCTACGAGATAGGGATTCCAAAGGTTTGAGTATTTGCGATATTGATGCTAACTGCATAGCCTCTAACAATTGGTAGCGCGAGATGGGTTTTTGAGCGATCGCTAAGCAGTAAACTGCCTGTTTTTCCAGTTCTGATAAACGCTCAAACTGCTCAAACAAAAGATATTCAAAATCTCCCAAAAACATAGAATTTTTTAAGAAATCAGAGACACTGCCTCCAAAAAAATCTTGAATGGTTACAGAGACTATCTTTAATGCTAAAGGATTGCCTCTCCAGGCAAGACAGAAGTCTTTCCAATAGGGCTGATCAGACAAATCATGTTCTCTAAGTATCTCCAGCGCTGCAGTTCCTAAACCTTTTAGTTCCAAGGAACGAACAGGTCTATTTTCTCCTTCTAGCAGGGCAATTTCCCTAGGTTTCTCACGACTGGTGATCACTAGACAGCTACTATGAGGTAATTCTCCAAGTTGCTTGAGTAAATCGCCATAACCTTCGTAACCCTTTCGATAACAACCAGTAAGCTTTCCAGCTTGCAGAACCGCCTCCCAAGCATCGAGTACCAGCAAACACCGACGTTGACGTAGACAATCGAGCACTTGCGCTAATTGAGAGTGTAAGTCTATTATTGAGTGAATTTCCTGCTGATTGGAGACAAAGGCAATTATATCTGCTAAAAGCTCTTCTACCGAGGGCGCATAGCGTAGCGATCGCCAAATAATCAACTCAAATTGACCCTGTAGTTGTTGAGCTAGCTTCACTGAGAGCGAAGTTTTGCCAATCCCTGCCATCCCCAACAGTGCTAACAAGCGGCAATTTTGGGAAACCGTCCACTCTTGCAACTGCTCCAATTCCTGTTGGCGTCCGTAGAAAACACTAACATCTAATGAGTCGCCCCAATCTTGGCATCGGTTAGGGCTTACTGAGTGGGAATCAATTAACTCAGCAACTTGAGATGTTGTGGTCTTACTATCTACCGCTGGTAATTGTGAGTTTGCAGCTGGTTGTAAGCTCGATGTGACCAAGTTATGCCGTCGCTCTATAGCTGCCCTAAAATTAGTTTTACTGACTTTTTCTCCTAAACTTTTGGAAAGTAGTTTCCACAATTTGGGACCAACATCGTGTTTTAAGTAAGTAGGAGAATAACCGTAGTTCTCGGCAATCTTCTCATAGCTAAGACGCTGCCATGACCAAGATTCCCGGAGTAGAGCCTGTTGGAGGTCACTTAAATGTTCCCCTGATTCAGCAAAAACCAATGCATTGGCAAGGGCTAGTGCTTCTTCAACGTCCATAGCTATCCTGATAAATATGATTGTTATGGTAGTTATTTTGACATTAATTGAGATAAGATCTATTTTTTACTAGACCTATATTATCAATCAGACCAAGTAATCTGTTTTATGCAGGTATTGGGACTTAAACCAAAACTGTAAAACCATTAATTACTCCTTTAAGAATGCAGTTTTGATTTCCTCGGTGAGGCTACTTTGGGCGATCAAGGAAATACTGACGGTAGAGTTCACAAGAGGGAACCACCTCATTTTCATGTAAATGTACCAGTCCAGTGCCATATAACTTAAACACATGAAGGGACTCCAAACGGACTGGACAAGTAGCACTTACCACTGTTTTCAAAGCAGCCGCCAACTCTGGCTGTTGTTCTAAATTTAATAAGTGTCGCCGCAGATGATCACTGTAAGGCCCAGCTTCTGTTGGTGCCAGCTGCAAAAGTTGCTCAAGTGTCATTTCCTGCCGAGCAATATGATAAAGAGCCACTCGCACCAAATAGGGATGTCCTCCAACCATTGCCATTAACTTTTCAACCTGAGTTTGATTCCAATTGAGTCCATGTCGGCAGGCTAAATCCTGTACCTGTTCAGGCGTAAACTCCGGCAACTCAATGGGCAGACCGACATTAAAAGGTGATTGATTAATATTGAGTGAGAGATAAGCTTCTGTTGAATGTACCACTACTAAGCGCAGTTTTTTCCAAGTCTCGCTATTCTTCGCTTCCTCATGCCAAGCTCCTAGAAGTCCAAAAAAGTCATCAGCTAGTTCTGGATATTGAAAAATCCTGTCTACTTCATCTAAAGCTAGTACTAGTGGTTGGTCTAGTTGAGCCAGTAGATAGTTGGCAAAGTAATCTGTACAGCTGATTTTACTGCCTAAAACCTCATCCCAATTATCAGCTAACTGATTAGGCAATTGTAGTCCTCTGCCAATGTTGAGGCAGAACCAGCGCAAAAATAGATCCAAATCTTGGAAAATTTTGCTATCAGCTAACTGAAAATTTAAAGGCACAGTTTGATAGCCCTCAAGAGTTGCTTGATGAAGAATTCTCGCCATCAGTGAAGTTTTGCCCATCTGTCGAGGGGCTTTAATCCGGATCAGTGCCCCAGGCTTGAAAATTGTCTGGTAACAACGAGATTCTATCGGAGGGTGCTCTATATAAAAACTAGAGGCTAATTCAACTTGATCATGGGGCAATTCTGGCTCCACTGCTAATAGAGGTGGATAAGTTAAACTTTCTTTAGCCAGGGTGTCGGTTTGTCTAGCGCTGCTAAGTTGCTCACGAGTCTGAGCTTGATCTGCTGGTTTCAAGGTTTGAGTTAACTGTCGTTCTAAGTCAATCTTTATCTGTTGATTATCATCGCAGATAGCAGTGCTGACACTGTTGTTTTTGCCTAACCACTCAGGCAAATTGTCATGGTCTATGGCAACACAATCAACATTTTTTTCGAGTCCTGATGTACTCCAACTACTGGAGCACATACTCTGTACTCTGCTCACAACTGGCAGATGATTTCTATCAATCTCTACCAGTTCACCTATACTTTGAATTTGAGTCGATTGGACAGTTGATAATGAGGTTTTGCTAGTCATAGATGCGATAAAATTACCTTTGCGTTCTAAGGCAGCACGAAAAGTCTTCTTAGTGATCTTTTCTTCCAAACCTTCAGAAAGCAACTCCCAGAGTACAGCACCAACCATCTTGGCGTGGGCTTCAGAACAGTAGCATTTTTTGGCAATTTGCTCGTACTTCTGACCTGACCATGCACCTCGAAAGATGGTAGCTTGTAATGTACTCAAGTGCTTGTCTGTCTTGGCAAAGACTAAATTATCTGCAATTGCTAGCGCTGCTTCTACATTCATTGGATTGTGGGTAGCCAATTGCTTTATCTGTAGTGTTGAGCTGACTATTATTTCTCAGAATTAATTTCATCTTTTATGCGGGAATTCATTTTGCGCAACAATTCTTGATAAATTCAAGTAAAAATAATAATGAAATTGCAGCAAGTTACCCATAGCCAGCCTTAACTAGCAATCTTTATCAATGTCGCAGGTATTTAGCTCTTTTCTCCTGCCTCGGGGTGAGCGAAATTTTGGTTGGAATTTTAATTCTCCGCGTCTGGAGCGTCTGGAGCGTCTGGAGCGTCTGCTTACTTGTTCCCCCACCCTTTTTTTCCCTCACCCCCTGCCTCGGAACCTTTTAAGAATCAGAACTTACGCAAAAAATGTCGGAGGTAGCGGTAATTCATGAATTACCACTACGAAAAATTAGGGTTTCAAGATAGTTTTGCCTAAGCTCCTATTTTGTGACTTCAACCTTGAGAAACACAGGTTATGCTCAAAGAGCAAGACTGAATTTTTTGATTGTGTTCCCAACCACATGAATAAGCTAATAAGAGTTTTAATCACTATTGCTTTTGCAGTAGGAGTTTTTATAGCCGCTCCCGGAATTGCCTTCGCTCAAACTTGGCAGGATTTTACCTGGCCGCTTTGTGGGCGTATTCATGAAGACACAAGTAGTAGCTGGAGTTCAGGAAATCCATGTCCCTCTGAACGAATGGATAACGCACTGTACACAGATTTTCCTATTCACCATGGCTTTGGTTATCGAAACTTTACTGACTCAAGTAAAGATATTTCTTTCCATCGCGGCATCGATTTAGCTACACCTTTGAATAGTAGTAACAATCCCATTGATAATCCAGTATTTGCTGCAGCTGATGGCTATGTTAAGTCTATTGATATTGATGAAAGAGATAGCAAAATTGTGTTGTTACACCCGGCGAATGGAGCTGAGCAGTGTTCAAATTCCAATCCCTGTCGAATCTCCATTTACGATCATGTTAGCAACGTCTTAATTGAAGAGGAAGAGACTAATCAAGAAGGAGATCTAGTTCCAGTTCAAGTCAACAAAGGTGATCACATTGCTTGGACAGGAACTAGTACAGATGGGAATTTTCCTCACCTCCACTTTGAAATCCGAGACCCTTTTTTGCGAGCTTCTGAAGCAGGAAAAACTACCTCAGGGAGGTTTTCTTATGCCAAAGATGCTCAAAACGCCATGTATTATTTGCCTTATCCAGCATTGACGGATACTGAACCGTTTACTATTAATATCTCTGAAACTCCTTCCTTAGGAGATGTAGATGTTTGGGTAAGTTTAGATGCCAATCCAGGTTATAACTTAAACCTGAAATCTGTGACTCTTAATCCCTTTTATAGAGTTAATAGTGGAGCTTTACAGGAGCGCAATTTTGTTGACCAATCAGTAAAAACTGGCACCTACGTTAAAGAGTATGTTGTTAACAGCAACATCTTCAGTATGAATGATCTAAGTGTTCAAAATACTCCTTTCCCTTCTAGCTCCTCGAAATGGAATAAAGAAAAAGATGAGAACTCCTATTTTGACGGTGTTTATCCCGGCAGTCCTGATGCTTTATTGGAAAATAATGCCGATGGTTCAATAACCAATGGTCATCGATATGCTGACTTTGACTATAAACTGATGACAGCAGCTTCTAACAACACCTATAGCTCAACTAGCACAGGTAGTGTAGAGCATGAGTGGTATCAACTTCAAATCGGCTTTACAGGAATAGAAAATGCGCCCTCAGGAACAGATCGTTGTTACGATGTGGTTGTAACTACAGAGCATCCACAACAAGGTGATCATCAACAGACTGCTGAACGCTGTTTTAATCCATAGGCAAGAGGATATTACAATTTAACTCTGATTGCATTACTTTGAGATTAGCTTTGAGCTAATTAGAGTTGTTGCTATCATTAAGAGTTCATAGTTCATTAAACCTCTTGCAAAAGTCAAATTGCCCCCCCTCAATCCCACCGATGCGGAGGGATTGAGGGGAATTTATGCAAGATGTCTATTGTTGATTGTTCCGAAAATAAAGTATTGCACAACTGTCGAATACCAACCCCATGAAACTATGAGCCATTAGCCATGAGCTATGAACCATGAACCATAAAAAAACTACCAAATTTTGATGAATAAATTAGAGTATTCTAGGCATCTTCAGGATTAAGTTTAGTCATTTCCCAAGTGGTATAAGTACCAATCGGACTCCAAATCAAGTAAGGTAATAGCAAGATAAATGCCCACCTAGAGATGGGAAAAACCAACAGTGCAAGTATGAAACTCAAAATAGCACCACTAGCGCCAATTATTGTACCGATCTTGAGGCTACGAAGTTTAAACATTACTGGCGTATAGGCAATAGTCACCAATTCCAGCAAGAGATATAAAACCATCAGTTGCAAAGTTTTCGTGCTGCCCGGTTCACTTTCCCAGATAACATAAGCCGACCAAGCACCGCAAATAAAAATAGTTATCCAGATAAAGGGAATTGCTGTCTCAAAAGTTAACCATCTCGGACGAATGAGGCGGTTGAACCATCTAATACTATTAGGTGTGAGCCAACTACCAGCAAACGCCACTAATAGGGTCACAGCACCAATCACCATCCAAGATTTAATCATCACTTAATACTTGCTTGCGCCACACAATAGACCTCTCCGGAAATGAGATATCAATCCTTACTGTACAAGATTTTTATATGCTTTTTGGGATAGGTCTAATAACTATTATGTTCCAGTGGAATCAGCAATAGAGTTTTCCCCATCCTTCCTCAGCTCTGATACATTTAATCTACACCTTTAGATAGAGGAATGGAGAGGATTTTGATAAATCTTCTGCTCTAGAACCATCTGCCCCAAAGCCTTTTCTGCTAAACCCAAAAATAAACCTCCGGAATCTTCCAGAGGGCTGATGGTTCTCATGCCACCTGTAGTGAATACTTGAGGTAGCTCAAAAAGCTAGTGGGTAGTCAAACTTGGAGCAAGTCTCTCCTAATTAAAGTAGGAGAGACTTTTATTTTCGCTAATTTGATACCTCTTTGACCAAAAATATGGGATTCCAGCCCCGTCCTTCGCTTGACGGCTTTTTGTGGGAGCAATATTGATAAACAATGGGATTGATAGTAGAATAGTATTAGCGGTAATGCGCACAGACAAAAGGCGAAGTAGGTCTAGCGGACAACTTCTGATCCGGAACCCTGGTAGCATAAATCCTAGATCTTGTACAAATGAAGAAGTCGTTAAGGCGAGAACTCGAAAAACATCGCTTCAAACGCCGCCGGACAGTCGGTGTATGCTTTCTGAGGGCAAGTTCATAAGAATCCCCGTGAAGAAAGAATCCTCGTTGCTCTACTCGCCAGGAGTGTCAAAAGTTGTATCTAGGAGGAAATCGCTACGCTGTACACCAGATTCGACAGTAGCTAAGACTAACTTGGGTTGGCAACTACCAGCACTCTTAAGCCAAATTAGAAGCTGGCGTTAGTTGATTGACCTCTATGACCTATGATCCAACCAAGCTAGATGACTTGGAAATGCTGAATCTACTTGCTAAGGGACTAATTGATTATCTCGAGCAAGTCAGAGGAGGGGAAAAAGACCCATTCCCCTATCCTGATGCCTTGCTCAGAGGCTTTAACCAATTAGCTATTGCTTGCGCTTTGCAAGGGATAGAAAGAGCCAAGCGCCCCAAGAGCATCCCTGAATTCGTCGAAATTTGGGGAGCATTGCCCTTAGCAGCATGGCCTTTGCAGTTAGATTCAGTAGCTAGCTACGGCTTGAACACTAAGGATTTTTTGATTGAGCCTGATTCTGGTGACTATCCAACCAGACTGTGTCAGGAGCTGGCAGAAATTGACTCTATTTGTAATCGCCCAACTAGACCAACTAGAGCAGTTCAGCGGAATCGTATAAACGCCTCAGCACTGCCATAATCCTTCTACCATACTGCGTGTCTGCTGACCAGCGTCCGCTCAGTTGTTCAACCAAAGGAGCAATACCGCGAGTGATAAAGCGAAATCGAGGGCTAACCTGTTCTTGCACCAACGGCTCTTGAGAGGCATAAGCTTTTAACTGTTGGATATGGGCGCGCACGCCCAGTCTAGCATTGGGGAATGTTGCACCCTCGGGACGCCCAGCAACATCTCCCAAACCACCAAAGTTGTTTTGAGAGGGCTTGAGGCTACCGCCAAAGCGCAGGAAGTTGGTTTCCACCATTGCTTGAGAGAAGGCAATGTCATAGTTAACTCCCTCAATTTCTGCCTCTTCTCTGTAGAGTTTGGCTATATCGGGAAACTCAGCAAGTGCCTTTTCATTATTAGCCTTAAGAAACATCATTAATTGCACTGTCGAGGTATTGCCATGCCCGATGATGCGGTCGATAAAACCGGGGCAGATCTTCAAAATGGAGCGTAAAATCAAAGTGCGTGTTGAACTCTCCCAACCGACAGAAATATTAAATTCTCGCAGTTCAATCGCTTTGACGTAAACCACACCCCGGTATTGAAAGCGGCGCACATTAGGGGCTCTGGTCAAATCGACTCCCAGACGGTCTGCCAAATCAATTGGGATATAGGCATTACTATTAACAATAATGCCCTGTTCATCATAAATCTGTTTGTTAATTTTGAGGTCAATCGAGGGGTAAATGATTTCCGACTCATCTGTTGCTCCAGAGCCAGAAATAGCACGACTCCAGGCGGCAAGACCATCAGCAATACCCTGAGAAATTTTAGCGCGTCGATTCTGAAGTAGAAATCGATCGCTTGGGTTAGTTAGATATCCAACCTCCATCTGTATTGAGGGAAGTACAGTGTCGCGGCAGAAAGCCAGACGCCCAAAGCCTGCAGCTGTATCTGGTTTGGCTCCTCGGTTTTCCAGTTGGGGAAGGCTTCGTTGGAGAGCTAGTAGCATCAACTCTGCATGCTTCTTGCGCTCGGTATTGTTGGTAATGTAAAAAGCACTAGCTCCCCCAACTTCAGGATTGGAAGCAAAGCCACTATGAATTTCCAGCGCCACATCCTTAGAACGAGCGCGAGCATTAATCCATTCTATAGTTTGCCGTAAACTCAGTTCATCTGGAACCGAGAGTACTTCAAAGCCACGCGATCGCAACTCTGGTACAATCTTATTGCGTAATGCGATCATCTCCTGGGCTTCAGTTGTACCCCCAGCAATCACTCCGAGATCGCGACCACCTTGCTCTATACCACCGTGACCAGCCGAAATAAATATCCTTCCCATCTCTTGCTCTTGTATTCAGTGCTTTAGATGAGTAAGTACTCCCACTCAGTCTATAAGTCTATAGCAGTTTGCAGGTGATATCCTCCTACACTCCACTAGTTAAATTTACTACATCCTGATTCAGTAAGATTAATATAGTTCATTGACTTTTCCTCCTGCATTGAAAACTCCTCGCCTGCACCCAGAAACAATAGAGGAAGTTAAGCAAAGAGCTGATGTGGTAGATGTCATCTCTGAGAGCGTCGTGCTGCGCAAACGAGGTAAGGATTATGTAGGCTTGTGTCCCTTTCATCAGGAAAAAACCCCCAGTTTTACCGTCAGCCCTAGTAAGCAAATGTACTACTGCTTTGGTTGCGGTGCCAGCGGTAATGCGATTAAATTCTTGATGGAGGTAGGGAAGCAATCTTTCAGCGAAGTTGTACTTGATCTGGCACGACGCTACCAGGTGAGCGTGCGTTCCCTTGAACCAGAGCAGCGGCAACAATTGCAGCGTCAAATCTCGGAGCAAGAACAACTCTATGAGATTCTTGCCCTAGCAGCTTCTTTTTATAAACACGCTCTGCGGCAACCTCAAGGGTTAGTGGCACTTAAGTATTTACAATCTCAGAGGCTTTTGAGTGAGGCAATGATTCAAGAGTTTCAGCTGGGGTATGCGCCATCGGGTTGGGACACTCTCTACAGATACCTAGTGGAACAAAAAGGTAAGCCAGTAGGGCATGTAGAGCAAGTAGGATTGATTAAACTCCGGAAATCTGGTAATGGGTATTATGATTACTTCCGCGATCGCTTGATGATTCCCATTTGTGATACACGGGGAAGGGTGATTGGCTTCGGTGGTAGAAGTTTGGGAGAGCAACAGCCTAAATATCTTAACTCTCCAGAAACCAAGTTATTTGATAAAAGCAAGATTCTGTTTGCCCTCGATAAAGCTTATGGAGCGATTAGTAAGCAGGATCAGGCGGTGATAGTAGAAGGGTATTTTGATGCGATTGCTCTCCATGCAGTCGGTATAAAACATGTTGTTGCTCCTCTAGGTACAGCTCTAAGTCAAGAGCAAGTGCTGCAATTGCTACGCTATACCGAATCTAAGCAGATTGTCCTCAACTTTGATGCTGATGCTGCTGGTACCAAGGCCTTTGAGAGGGCGATTGAGAAGATTTACCCTCTAGTCTACGGTGGGAAAGTTCAACTGCGGACTCTGAATTTGCCTGATGGTAAGGATGCCGATGAATTCCTCAAAGAACATGCTGATAGCGCAGATAAATATTGGCAGCTACTTAAAGAAGCACCCTTCTGGCTAGACTGGAAAATTGAACAACTCCTGGGTGGTCAAAATCTTCAAGATGTCTCCCAGTTTCAGCGAGTTGCTCAAGAAATGGTGAAGTTAATAAGTAAACTCGACCATCCCAATACTCGCAATTATTATATTAGTCGTTGTGCTCAATTGTTAAGTCGGGGAGATGCTCAAGATTTAAAACAGCTTCAAGAAAATCTCAACTCTCAAGTTAGCAAGTATCGAAAGTGGAAACTTAAGGGTTCAGAGAATACTAATCTGCCTCAATCCTTTCAACTTTTACCTACTACTTCTGAAAGCAATCTCTTAGAACCAGCTGAGGCTTCACTTCTGCGTATTTATATCTACTGTCCTGAATATCGAGCCCAGATTATTAGGATTTTAGAAGAGCAAGATTTGCTATTTAGCCTCTCCCATCACCGATTTTTATGGCAAAAGATTTTAGAACTACAAGACTCAGCTAAGGAAGGACAAAATGATACAGTTGAGTCACTAATCTCATTACTGCAAGACCTGAGTATTGAGTTTCCTGAGCAAATGAAAAAGGTTGCTCATTTTTTCCATCTAGATGAGATACACTTTGAAGATTTCAGTCGCACTCCTTTAGTAATTCGGGCAGCGGCAGCATGTCTAGAGCAGGTAGCATACCAGAAGCGCCGCCAGTATTGTTTGAAGCAATGGGAGAAGTTAGACTATGTAGCTGATTTCAGGGCCAAACAATATTACTGGCAGCAGCTCTATGAGGCAGAAAGAAGGCTCAAAGAATTAGAGCCAATACGTAGGGCTTCTCTCTCGGATCTAGTTTGATTTTCAATAAGTAATAAGTAATAAGTAATAAGTAATAAGTAATAAGTAATAAGTAATAGGGGATAGGGAATAGGGAATAGGGAACAGGGAACAAGAATTCTCCAATTGAGATATGAATAAATATAACCAAAAGCCAGATGTAGGAAAATTGGGAGAAGAACTAGTAGCTAGGTGGTTAAATCAAAATCACTGGAGTATTCTACATCGCCGTTGGCGTTGTCGCTGGGGAGAAATTGATATTATTGGGAAATCGGAGGCAGTTAAACAAAGACAAGACTTGTTAGTTTTTGTCGAAGTTAAAACTCGCAGTCGGGGAAACTGGGATGCAGATGGTTTGCTGGCAATTACACCGTCAAAGCAAGGTAAAATGCGGTGTAGTGCTGAGTTATTTTTAGCAGATAACCCAGCAGTGCAAAATCTTCCCTGTCGGTTTGATGTTGCCTTAGTTAGCTGTCAGCGCTTATGCCCAAGTTCGCACCACGCACAAAATAGTTTGCTAGACTTATCGGTGGCGATTGATTCAACTATACCAATTCCCTCATTACAGTTAGGTAAATCGGTATTTTGGGCGGGATATCAATTTATCTTGCAAGATTATATTCAGTCGGCTTTTGATTGAGAGTTAGCATTAGTGAGTTGGGTTTCACTTTGTTCAACCCAACCTACGTTTACTACTTCAAGACTGAGTATCCCGTAGAGTATCAACAATGCTACTACAAAGGCAATCAAGACACGAGGGATTCGTGGTCTTAATAAAAAAGAAACTACCAGTTGCCATTAAGAGTGTTTGGTTTCTGAGTGCGATCGCCTCTTACTCATTTGTTTATGGGTGTAATCAAAACCCATTGTTAAGAATAACACTGGAATAAATTAGGCAAAGTCTGGTTTAGTTCTATCAGCTGATAGTGAGAACTATAGCACTTCTCTTTCTTAGTGAGATACAAACTTCTTGGTTTTAGGGAGCAGGGAGTAGGGAGTAGGGAACAGAACTAGGTGTATCTCAGTTATTCGAGAAACGCTATATATGGGGGGCAACCTGATTGTTAGAAAGCCCTGGTATCTGCAACAATAGCGGACGCAAAGCTTTCCCTTTTGCATTAAACACCTATTCAATCTACTTTGTCAACTCTCCGCGCTCAGGAAAGGTTATGAGCCAATTCATAGTTTTTCTACCTTCTCAGGCAAGAAGCACCGCGCCAACTTCTTCGGGAAGTCAAAAGCATGCACTCAGAAAAGTAAATGTATCAAAATTTAAAATTTACCCCGAGGAGGAAGTCAGATCATCTCCGGTCAATATAACCTCATAAAAGTAGGTTGGGTAGAACGCAGTGAAACCCAACTCTTTCCTAGAATATATAGCAGGAGGCAGGATGAAAAGCCAAGTTCTATCTGAGTTTGGGACTTTTTTAATGTCTTAACCGCCTTGGCGATTGCTATATGTTGGATTTCCTTGCCTCTTCTTAGGAAAGTTGTTTATGGGGGAAACCCCCAAAAGCACACTTTCGCCTAACCTAACTGACAAATACTACAAATATAGATTTTTATTGAAGTTTTGATGAATCAACAAAACCACCTCAATCAAAAGCAGCTTGAACTAGTTAAAGCAATCTGTGGTAGCTTACTAATGGGGTTACCAGTAATTACTATAGCCCCATCAGCAGCATCAGCGTCTGAGACTAATCCTTGCCCTAAAATTTACTACGAAGAACCCTTTAACAATACACGTTCAGTTCCTCAGGGTTGTCCAGTTAATGAAGCACTACAACAACTCAACCCTGAGTTTGAAACCGTACCCTTAACAGCCGAGCCACTTCCTACAGGGGTTAGTCAACCACCTCTACCAGAAACTCAAAGCGCTCCTGTCACTAGAGTCATACCTCAGGGGCAAAGAATCTCCGTCACTCTCAAGAATAATACCAACGCTCTCATTACCTATGAAGCAATTGGGCATACTGAAGAACGCACACTTTTAGGTAGGGAAGAGGTTATCCTGCAAAACTTGCCCTTACCTGTGACAATCACTACAGTGCGCCAGGATGGAGGGCTACTAGATGTTATCCCTACATCTACTCAGCCAGGAATGTTAGAAGTTTTGCTGGAAGCAGACCCTACTTTTGATGATATCAAAGGCACGCTCAGCATTCAAGAAAATGGTCAAGTTTATGTCAACTAAAGCCATGGGAAAGACATGACTGACTCGTGTATGTTCCAAGCAAACCATCCCCTTTGGAATCTATACCAAAGGGGACTTTTTACAAGTTTTTGCCATTAGAGAATTTCTTAAGCCAGAGTTTCTGGGCAGTATCCTAAACCCATTGTGAACTGTTGTCGAAATGCTTCGATGTCGCTCTTGTCAGGACAACCGTGAGAAACTACGGCGACTTGGTAGCGACGCATCACATCTATGGGGGATTGTCCAGTCTCTAGACTCCAAAGTGCCATTTGCAAGCGAATTTCTGGATCACAGGGAATACCCAATTCATTCATATAAGCTCGAAAATCTCCATGCTGGCGAGGAGTTAAAGGATGCTTCATTTTAACCTTAACTACCCAGCCATCAATCTGATGAATCACCGTTATGAATTGAACAGGTAACTCAGAAGTGGTGTTGAGATACTCAACCACTCGCAGGGTTAGGCTAGCATTTGCCAGAAAGTAGAGGTAATCCATTGGGATTCTTGGCCTAGGAGTTGAAATAGTTTCTATACCATCATTGTCGCCCTGTCGATCTTAGAGTGCTAGGGGAAAAGCACCCGATATCAGTTAGGGGATCTTACCCAATTTAGCAAGATTTAATTTGAAAATAGGGAGTAAGGAGGTAAGCAGAGGCGCTCTGAAAGCAGGCGGAGAAAGATTTTCGTCTCTTGTTGATGGCAATTGCTTATGGCTATATAAACTAAGGATGACTCATTAAATGATAAGAATTAATAACAAAGTTGATCCCACAAATGCTCAATCTCAAAATCAGCATGGTGATGACACAATTGAAGCAATGAGTTCTTTAGAAGTTGAGACAGCATCTGAGCCACACCCATCTCAGAGCTGGGATAAAAACGAAAAAAGAACTTCGAGCGAGGGTGAGGCTGTCCCTTTGAGAGATGAAAAATTGCTTTCTAGCTATGATTATGAACTGCCCAAGGAACTAATTGCTCAAACTCCCTTGAGCAAAAGAGATAGTTCACGAATGCTGGTAGTTGATGCACCGACTCACCATACTCACTCCCTTTTCAGTGATTTACCCCAACGACTGCATCCAGGGGATTTGTTGGTGTTAAACAATACTCGCGTCATTCCAGCTCGACTCTATGGTCATAAATCTACAGGGGCACCTGTAGAAGTATTGTTATTAGAGGAACAACCAAATAATTGTTGGTTGGCTCTAGTGAAACCGGGCAGGCGTCTCCCTCCAGGGGCGAAAATTGTGTTTACACCCCGCACAGAGCAACAACAATCCCCTGCAACTACCCCATGCACAGATGGGGGAAATCCCCCAATTCCTCCTCTAAGTGCCAAAGTTATAGCCAGAGATGAAGCTACTAGTGGGCGTATATTACACTTCGATATCCCAGATGGGATGTCCTGGGAGTCTCTGTTGAATGAGTATGGTCAAATTCCACTACCACCCTACATTACTGATTCCCAATCTACCCCTCAACAATATCAGACAGTTTATGCTCAAACCCCTGGTGCGATCGCAGCCCCCACTGCAGGACTACATTTTACTAAACAACTGCTAGAGGAGTGCCAGCAGCGAGAAATTAATCAGGCTTACATAACTCTACATGTGGGTGTTGGCACATTTCGACCTGTAGAAGTAGAAGATATCACTACTCACAAAATGCATGCCGAGTGGCTACAAGTACCGCAATCAACGGTGGAGGCAATTAGGAAAACTAAACAGGCAGGAGGAAGAGTTATTGCTGTAGGTACAACAGCGGTACGAGCCTTAGAGGGAGCAGCTGCTAGCGGTACATTGCAACCCTATTGTGGCAAAACACAGTTGTTCATCTATCCAGGCTATCGCTGGCGGGTGGTGGAGGGATTGATTACCAATTTCCACTTGCCCCGCTCTAGTTTATTGATGCTAGTTAGCGCCATGGTAGGTAGGGAGCGCTTGCTTAATTTATATCAGGAAGCGATCGCACAGCAATATCGCTTCTATTCCTTTGGCGATGCGATGTTGATTTTGCCCGAAGCTAGGCTGTCACACATTTATAGCAACCGACAGGGCGGTTAGGAAAGGGTGAGCGAAAAAAAGAGTGGGGAAATAATTAAGCAGACGCGGAGACGCCCAGACGCGGAGACGCGGAGAATTAAAATTCCAACCAAAATTTCGCTCACCCGTTAGGAAATCCTATTTTGGATCAAAGGGAACAGGGAACAGGGAACAAGAAACAGTCCTAACAGTTGTGGCGACTGCTATAAATTGCATCTTTACGAAGATGGAGGGATGGGGGGGGATGGGGAGATGATTTTGATTAACTGTTAAACCTCCAAGTTATGGTTGAGATTAGCAGCTACCAGGGATAATATATTACTTCTACCTATGTCCAAATACTACAGAAGCATACCGCTGATTGCAGCTGTTCTACTCGGTTTCAGTTTAACAACTACCGCAGATGCTAAGCCCACTCAAGTTTCCCAGTATCAAGGAAACAAGCAGCTAGTGCAAGGCTTATATTCTAGGGATCTTGATGCTGCTTCTTACTTCCAACAAGGAGTAATGCGTTATGAACGTGGTCATTTCCAAGAAGCAGAGCAACATTTTCGCAAAGCTCTACAGTTTGATCCTTCTATTACCATGGCCTATTATCTGTTAGGCAATGCTCTGTTCGAGCAAGGTAAAACTGAGCTAGCAACTGAACAATACCGCATTGCTATTGGTCTAAATCCGAATCTGGCAGAGGCTCACTACAACCTGGGTTTAATGCAGTATCGCCAAGGTAACGTTGGGGGGGCAATTAGTTCCTATCAACGAGCACTATCTCTAAATCCAGATTCAGCACCAGCTTACTATAACCTTGGTTTAGCTTATGATACACAGGACAGGCAAGAGGAAGCGATCGCTGAGTATCAACAAGCAATTAGTCTTAAACCAGATTATGCTGTAGCTCAGTATAACTTGGCGCTGTTACGGGCAAAGCGGGATGAGACACAACCGGCAATTAACAACTTTCAGCAAGCTGTTAACAGTAATCCTGAATTGCTTGAAGGTCATTACCAGTTAGGGCTACTGCAGCTAAAACAGGGCAGGCTTGAAGAAGCTGAAGACTCTTTGAAAAAAGCAACCAAGCTAGACTCAGAGTTTACTCCTGCTCATTACCAATTAGGTATAGTTTTAGCCAAGCAAGGGGATTTTAAAGGGGCAATTGACCGCTTTCGCTGGGTTACTAAACTTGAACCTGATCATGTAGACGCCTACAAACATTTAGGAGCGGCACTAATTGAAGATGGTAAGTATGAGGAAGCTGCGCTTGTTTTGGAGTCTGCAGTGCAACTTGAACCCACAGATGCCTTGACTTATTACAACCTGGGAGTAGCACTACAGCAGCAAGGGGAGTATGAGGAAGCTGCCTTGGCCTACCAGGAGTCTATTTTTCTTAACCCTAATCAGCCACAGGCATTTTATAACCTCGGTGTGAGTTTGGCACTTTCAGAGCGCCAAAGTGAGGCAAAGCCTTTTCTACTCCAAGCCAGGAATTTGTTTATAGAGGAAGGCAATCTTGAAAAGGTAGATGAACTCGACGAGTATATGCAGGAGCTGGAAAAATCACAAATTAACGAATTTGAAGATACTATTCCACCTGAGGTAGAGTCTGAAGAATCCGAATTAATCGAATCAACTCCTGTAGAAGTAACAGAGCCTTAGAAAAGGGTGCATCCAATTTTTTTTTGCAGAGAAATTAACAGATAGGGGGACTCCGGAGACTCTCGAGGCGAGGGGATTTGCCACTGTCAAGAGCCAACTTCTGGGAGTCCCTTATCAGTGCAACTTAGGTGAAAGCCTTCACCCAATCGGAACAAGCCGATTGTAGAATAGTTGACAGATATTGAATCTGGGGTTGTAGAGGGTAACTAAATTGGATGAGCTTAGAACTGCGTTAGATTTAGCGACGGAAGAAGAATTGCAACAGCTGACGGTAATTCTATTCCGCCGTCGTTTTAACCCGCTAGATTACCTGCAAACGCCTAAACCAATAAAAGTCTGTAGCCAAGACCGAGAAATTTGGTTAGATGCCCTAGAACAGCGCTTTCGCTTCTTGGCTGCAGATGGATTGACAGTACTGAGAGGGCGCACAGACCAATTTACCTACCGGCAAGCCCTGATTCAAGTTTGTCACTATCTAAAAATTCCCTATTCTAAAAAGCTGGCAACTACCGATTTAGAGGCAGAGATTTTTCTCAATTTAATGGGTAGAGCCTGGAAGAGATTGCCAGCATCAGAAAAACAATCTCTAATTGTACGGGTGCAGCGGTCGCTTGCTAAGTTAAAACCCTCTGAACCTCTACCCGTACAACTACAGCACAACCCCATCAATCTACTGCTCAAAGGCGGTTCTGCCCTAGCTGTTAGTTCTATCCTCAAGCCGATCCTGATGCAGCAAATAGCTCGCCAGTTTGCCCTGCATTTTGCTCGTTATCAAGTCGCTAAAGAAGCAGTTGTCAAAGGTGGTACTGCTGCTGCTATCCAATTTCAGAATTACCTGGCAATGAAAACAGCCAGGCAGGCAATGGCATCCAATGCTGCTCGTTATAGTGCTACCCGCAGTGTTTTTTCCTTACTTGGTCCAGTACTTTGGGGCTATTTCTTTGCTGACCTAGGCTGGAGAGCGATCGCTACCAATTACAGTCGTATTATCCCGACAATCTTTGCCTTGGCACAAATCCGCCTCACCCGTGCTGATTGCTGGGAGCCAGTTTGAGTAGGAAGAAGAGCTTTTTCTCTATTTTCAGTAGATTTACACCAGCACCAGCTGCTCACCAAGGGAGGTTTTGGCATCCTGAAGGTTGCTTGCATTTTGCCTGGAACTCTACCCAATTGGGGCTACTAATTCTTCCTTTAATGCCCACTTTCGGAATAATCTTGCTATTGCTTGCCTCGGCAGAAACTTGGAGGCAAAAGCATCGCCAGATTATTCGCACTCCCTTAAATTGGGGATTAGCTCTATTAAGTTTCTGGTTAATAATTACAGCCTGCTTCGCTTTTAAACCCACTGAAGCCTTCCTCGGCTTGGCAAATTTAGTGCCCTTCTTCGCCGTCTTTGCAGCTTTTAGCGCCCTAATCCAAACACCAACACAACTGCGCCAATTAGCCTGGATGATGGTAATTCCTTCACTGCCAGTTGTCATCCTTGGTTTAGGACAGCATTTTTTAGGTTGGAGAGGCCCCGAGCAATTACATGCAGTTTTAGGTTGGGCATTGGCAGAGAGTGGTAATCCCCCTGGTCGTATGGCTTCGGTGTTTATGTATGCTAATATCCTAGCGGCTTATCTACAAATCGTTCTGATTTTAAGTATAGGGCTGTGGATTGATAAGTTTCAGGCTGGGCGAGAAAGCCCAAATAATTCTCAAGACTTGGGGATGTGGTTTTTGAGTATATTAGTTATTACTCAGGCGATCGCCCTTTTCTTAACTAGCTCCCGCAATGGTTGGGCGATTGCCATTTTCGCTTGCCTTGCTTTTGCTCTTTATCTAGGCTGGCACTGGCTAGTGACAGCAGTGGTAACAGCTGTAGGTAGCGTACTATGGGCATCTTTTGGTTCAGAACCTGGAGGCGTCTGGTTGCGTAAAATTGTCCCATCTTACCTGTGGATGAGGCTTTCTGACCAAATGTATCCTGATCGACCTTTAGCCCTGCTGCGGACAACCCAATGGCAGTTTAGCTGGTCAATGACTTTAGAGCGTCCTTGGCTTGGTTGGGGATTGCGTAATTTCACACCACTCTACGAAGCCAAAATGAATCTCTGGCTAGGTCATCCCCACAATTTAGTGCTAATGCTGACTGCTGAAACTGGTATTCCCGCCACGCTATTGTTATTTTGCTTAGTTGGCTGGGTGATAGTTCAAGGTATCCGACTCTTAAGAGATTGGTCAGTTGTCGCCATCTCCTCAGATAGAGACTATCAACCTCAACAGCCATTAATCCTGTTTACTTTTCTGGTAGCTTTTGGTGGTTGTAGTCTATTTAATCTGGTGGATGTGACTCTGTTTGACTTGCGGGTTAATACGCTAGTGTGGTTGCTGTTGTCAGCAATTTCTGGGGTGGTGTATCGAAATCTAGGGATGGGTGAGCGAAAAAAAGAGTGGGGGAACGAGTAAGCAGACGCTCCAGACGCGGAGAATTGAAATTCCAACCAAAATTTCGCTCACCCCCTAGGGATGAAAGCCATCTTTTGAGTAAGAGACTTCTTAAATCATGACTAAAAATTGATCAATAAGCCTAACAAGTATGTCAAAATGATCAAAAATAGATTTTATATAAGCAGGGTGGGACTGCTGTGGCTCAAAAGCGTGTAAGGCAAACAATCAAAGAGCGCGTAATACCAAATTCCACTGGCTACTATGCCCTGTTGGGATTACATCCATCTGCATCACCCATAGAAATCAGACGGGCCTATCGCGAACTCAGCAAGCGCTACCATCCTGATACAACCAACCTGCCAAATACAACAGCAACCGCTAAATTCCAAGAACTCAACCAAGCCTATGCTACCCTGAGTAATCCAGAGCGACGAACAGTATACGATCACAAGATTGGCTATTGGCGCTTCAATGTGATTTCACCCTACCCAGGCTTTAACACTCCAGTTGCAGAAACTCGAAGAACCTACTCTGCTTCGGCTTATCTCGATCCCACAGACCGTCCTCTTTCTACAGGCGAAATTTTTGCTTTATTTATTTTAGGTTTAACTTTTCTGGGTTGCTTACTTCTGGCGATCGCAATTGGGTTAACCAGAGGAGAATCGGCCGTTAAAATCTATGGCAGAAGCGCTCAACAATTACCAAAACACAAGATGGTAATGGAACAAAAGACTAAGGGGATTGAACAGCAGTTCTACTCATCTTCAGGCAAGCCCTCATCTGTAAGCAAAGCTCCCGAAATTCCTTAAGGGTTTGATCAAAGATTGAACAAAATATCCTTAGGCAGGACGGATTATTATCACTGGCTTTATTCGTTGTCCTTCAAGTTTGAATCCGCCAGCATTGAGGTTATATATGACTTAAGGTGAATTTATTTATATCTTTTGATAGATTCCATCCCCCACCGTCGATGAAGGGGCTTGGCTCGAAGATCAGGTAAGATCATAGTTATAGGAACCTTTCAAAAAGCCAAGGTGGGTTGTGTAACCAAAACACAGCTCAAAATTTATCTAACTCCCCATGACCATTCCCTCAGCTGAAACCCCTTTATATAACCACCCTCTCCCCGAAATAGAGCAGTGGTTGCGATCGCAAGGATGCCAACAAGAAAGTGAAGAACCTCACTGCTGGCGAGTTGAGCGTTCGGCTTGGCAAGCGCACCTGTGCCTAGAGATTGAAGAAATCACAGTACGCTATTTAGGAGCAGGCGAAAGCGGACGTGATATTGAGCGTTCTTTCAAATACTCCCTTAGTCGTGAGGACATAGAAGCAGCCGTTTTTTCCGGTCCGTAACCTCCACCGGACGCTTCAAGGAATACGGATTTGGGTACAGTTTCTTACCCTTTCTCCGAAAGGTTTCGCCATTTTCTGGTATAATCGGGTTATATAATTAAAATCCCGCCTACTTTTAGTGGCGGGATGGATTAGCAAGTCTTAACCCTGGTTAAATTTTGCCAAATCTGCGTTCGCGTTGCTGATAGGCAGACAAAGCCTTGTGGAACTGTTGGCGATTAAAATCAGGCCAATATACATCTGTAATGTAGAGTTCAGCATAAGCCATCTGCCAAAGCAGAAAATTGCTAAGACGCATCTCTCCACTGGTACGGATTAGTAAATCTGGATCGCAGACATTTGCAGTATAAAGGTGGCGCGAAAACAGTGCCTCGTCAATCTGGTCTGGTTGGATTTGACCTTGCTGCACTTGAGTAGCAAGCGCACGGCAGGCTTGCAAAATTTCCTGACGTCCTCCATAGTTTGTCGCCACAGTAAATTGAATACCTTGATTATCCTTAGTAAGGGTCATCGAGCGGTAAATTTGTGACTGGAGTGATGATGGTAGGGAAGATAAATTCCCCACAAACTGAATACGTACATTCTCCTCCATCATTTCCTGAAGTTCTCGCACCAAAACCCGCTCAAACAAAGTCATTAAGAAATCAACTTCCTCAAGGGGACGTCCCCAATTTTCTGTAGAAAATGCATAGGCAGTCAGTGCTTTAATGCCCCAATCCCTGCAGCAGCGCAGCAAATTTTTGAGGACATCCACCCCTTGCCGATGCCCCATAATTCGGGGTAAGCCACGGCGTTTTGCCCAGCGACCATTTCCATCCATAATTACTGCTACATGCCTAGGCAAAAGGTCTTGATCTAGGTCGCTTGGTAATTCTTGTAAAAGAGTTTGCATATTATTCATTTCTTACCTTGAGAAGTCGATGATGGTAGACGAAGTAGACGCGAAACCAGCACCCTTCCCTGAGACTTGATTTTGCGACCTAAACTGCGTAAACCAGGAGCATCAACTCCGCGCTCAACAGCAGTCGAAAATCGAGCTTCTAGCAATTCTTTGAGTTTGCTGCTAGTCAATGGTCGATTCAGTATTCCTTTTTCAGCCAAAGAAATTGAACCCGTCTCTTCAGATACAACAATACAAAGGCAATTTTCGACACGCTCTGTAATTCCCATTGCAGCACGATGGCGCGTACCCAACTGTCGGGAGGCTGTACGCTCAGAAAGAGGTAAAATCACGCCAGCAGCAGCAACGCGGGAGCCACGAATCAGCACTGCTCCATCATGCAGCAATGTCGTCGTTTGGAAGATGGTTTGCAGCAGTTCTTTAGAAATTTCCGCATTGAGTTGAACACCCGGTACAGAAACATCTTGCTCATCAATCGGACCATCTGTCTCTAGAATCATTAGAGCGCCGATGCGATTTTGAGACAATTCTTTGACAGCATCGACAATCTCATCAATAACACTGTCTGGTTTGGGTATTGAGCGTCGTTTGACTTCAAACAACTGCATAATTTCTCCCCGCCCCACCTGTTCAAGAAATCGGCGAAACTCTGACTGGAAGATCACAGCCATTGCCACTGCAGAACCAACCACCAACTTTTCTAGCACAAAACTCAAAAGTCGTAGTTTTAAGTTCTTACTTACCGCCGCCGCCAACATTAGGACTATTAATCCACGAACCATCCACAAAGTTCGGCGCTCCCCAATGACAAGGAGCACCATGTAGGTTAGAGCTAGAACCAATCCCACATCAATGCTATTAAGCAAAAGGGATTGAGCCCAGCCAGGGTCAGGAACAGTACCCGACGACAATGGCATTGAACTTCACAAAAGGTTAGCTATGGGGATGCTTGACTCTGGCTTGATCTTAGCCGAAGCTTGGCGATTAATTGTTAGCCTTTAGCTACTAAGTGTAGGCAATTACCACCGCACTGGCTGACGATGTTGGCACTGGCACTGGGAAATGACTACCACTAAATCAACTAAAGCCTCGGCTAATTGATGTTAGCTCAAAGCTAATCTCTGGCAGGAGCTAGTCCTGTAGGCAAAATATCTAAACGAATCAAGTCTTGGTAGGTCTCTCGCCTGGCAATCATTTGGACTTCTCCCTCATTTACTAGTACAGTTGCTGGTCGGGGCAGGCGATTGTAATTAGAAGCCATGCTGTAATTGTAAGCACCAGTACTCATAACAACAAGGATATCTCCTGGCTCAGTCTTGGGCAACTGAGCTTGCTGAAGTAAGATATCTCCAGATTCGCAGTGTTTACCAGCAATGGTAAGAGTTTCTGTCAGAGGAGCTGACATACGGTTAGCAACCACAGCTCTATAGACAGACTGGTAGGTAATAGGGCGCGGATTATCTGACATACCGCCATCAACTGCCAGGTAAGTTCGCATTTGAGGAATTACCTTAGAACTACCTATGGTATAGGCAGTAACGCAAGCAGAACCAACTAGTGAGCGCCCTGGTTCGCAAAGCAGTTTGGGTAAAGGTATCTGCTGTTGCTTACAGGCATCAACCATGGCTTGACATACATTTTGTACCCAAGCTTCAATACTGGGAGGGTCATCTGATTGGGTATAGCAAATGCCTAAGCCGCCACCAACATTTAGTTCTTGAATTGGCAAATCGTAACGATGGGCTTTAATCAGACAATCTACCAAAACGGCGGCAAGGTCTTTGTGTGGTTGGATCTCAAAAATTTGTGAGCCAATGTGAGCATGTAAACCTATGCAATTGAGAGTTTGGTTTTGGCTAATGAAAGCGAAGACTTCTTCTAACTCATGAGGATCAAAGCCGAATTTGCTATCTAGGTGTCCGGTGCGAATATACTCGTGGGTGTGGCACTCAATACCTGGAGTTAGCCGGATCATAATCCGGATGCCTTGGTTTTGAGACTGTTGTTGAGCCCCCAGAGCAACTAAGGTGCGTAACTCTAGCCAGTTATCCACCACGATTGTGCAGCCACACTTGAGCGCTAGCTCTAGTTCATCTGTGGATTTGTTATTACCGTGAAAATAGATTTGGTTAGCATCTACTCCAGCCTCTAGTGCTGTGTAGAGTTCACCACCAGAAACAACATCTATACCCAAACCCTCAGAGGAGGCGATCGCACAAACAGCTAAACAACTCCATGCCTTAGAGGCATATAGTACTAGAGATTCTCCCTGGTAATAGCGAGCCAAAGCCTCGCGATACTGACGGCAAGCAGTTCGTAGGGTTACTTCATCCAAAATATACAGAGGAGAGCCAAATTGCTCTACCAGTTTGGTTAGATCACAACCGCCAATTTCTAGGCAGTCATTACTGTTAACTGTAGCTGTCAGAGGTAACAGTTGCTGATTAGGGGAAAGACCAGCTTGAGAAGTGGTAGATGATGTTAGATACTGAAGTCCAGAATTTTGAACTGCACTCGGGGGAGTCGATAGCATAACTTTCTAGTTACTGTCCTTAGTTTAGTTGTAGCCAATAGTTGAGATTGTATCTAGGTTGTGAATTGTCGACACCATAATCTACAGATTTGGCGTGAGGCTTTCAGTAGCCCTGCACAAGTTCGAACAAGCTAAGCTGAAAGTATTCAAATTTTCTTCCGAGCTCACACGACAGGTAAGAACCTCTCGGACCGTTTACAGATGCCCCCAAAAGCTTGATGATTTTTTTAGAACTTAAGCCTCTAACATGGGAACACTTAAGTGCAGCAGTTGAACTCGACAAGCTCTGTTTTGGTGGGCTTTGGACCAAGTCTGGTTACGAGCGAGAGTTAGATAGCCCCAACAGTCAATTGCTGATTTTAGAAGTATGTCGAGGGATAGAAAATGAACCCGGAAGTTCCCAAATTAACCAACCAGGAATTAAGCTAGAAATAGAGGTAGATCCTACCTACCAGGTATTCTCCTCCTCTAGACATCGAGGATCCCCTGTTTCCCATTACCTTATAGGTTTAGGTTGTTTTTGGTCAATTGTAGAAGAGGCACATATCACAATTCTGGCAATACATCCGAACTATCAGCGCCAGGGACTGGGTAAATTACTACTGTCTGTCCTATTAAAAGATGCGGTCAGACGCAACTTGGAGCGTGCAACTTTGGAAGTGAGACCATCTAATCAAGTAGCACTGTCGCTTTACCAGAAATTTGGCTTCAGTGAAGCTGGGCGACGCCGAGGCTACTACCAAGATACGGGTGAAGATGCCCTGATTCTCTGGCGTAGTGGTCTACAAAACCTTGAATTTGAGGAAATGTTGACAAAGTTTTACCTCAGTGCTGTCTCTAATTTTGCTGGTTGGGGCTGGCAATTGTCACTTCTTGGTATAAGATAATGCCCTATGGCTTCAAACGCAGAGATCATAGGCGTATTAGCTTCCATTGATAAATGTCTCTACATCTTAATTAGAGAGCGGTAATCCACACCAGTATCAATGCTATCAGTGGGGTTGAACAGGTCTCTCAATCGAGTCCCCTATGCTAGAATCAGCGTACACGGGCACGCAGCAGGTGATGGAAATACGCCATGTTTGAACGCTTTACAGAAAAAGCCATTAAGGTGATTATGCTGGCCCAGGAAGAGGCACGTCGCCTGGGGCACAACTTTGTCGGCACGGAGCAAATCCTCCTGGGTCTGATCGGGGAAGGAACTGGCGTCGCAGCCAAAGTACTCAAGTCAATGGGTGTCAATCTCAAAGACGCGCGGATTGAAGTAGAAAAAATCATTGGCAGGGGTTCTGGATTCGTGGCGGTAGAAATTCCGTTTACCCCCAGAGCCAAGCGAGTTCTAGAACTATCGCTAGAAGAAGCTCGCCAGCTGGGGCATAACTACATCGGCACGGAACATTTGCTGCTGGGCTTAATCCGGGAAGGAGAGGGGGTTGCTGCTAGAGTTTTGGAAAACCTGGGAGTAGACCTGTCGAAAGTAAGAACCCAAGTGATTCGGATGCTTGGTGAAACCGCAGAAGTAACCACAGGTTCTTCTCAGGGTCGCACGAAAACTCCGACACTAGATGAATTTGGCTCGAATCTGACGGTCATGGCTGGGGAAGGCAAGCTAGACCCAGTGGTGGGACGAACCAAGGAAATAGAAAGGGTCATCCAGATTTTGGGACGCCGTACCAAAAATAACCCAGTTTTGATTGGGGAACCAGGGGTTGGTAAAACAGCGATCGCCGAAGGATTAGCCCAACGCATCGCCAACAACGATATCCCTGACATCCTCGAAGAAAAGCGGGTTGTTACCCTCGATATCGGTTTGCTAGTTGCTGGGACTAAGTACCGGGGTGAGTTTGAAGAGCGCCTCAAGAAAATTATGGACGAAATTCGTCAGGCTGGCAACGTCATCCTGGTCATAGACGAAGTCCATACCCTAATTGGTGCTGGTGCTGCTGAAGGTGCTATTGATGCTGCCAATATTCTCAAGCCAGCTTTGGCTCGAGGTGAACTACAGTGCATCGGTGCGACCACCCTTGATGAGTACCGCAAACATATTGAACGGGATGCCGCCCTTGAACGGCGTTTTCAGCCAGTGATGGTAGGTGAACCTTCCGTAGAAGAAACCATTGAAATTCTCTTCGGTTTGCGCGAACGCTACGAGCAACATCACAAACTGAAGATTTTGGATGAAGCTCTGGAAGCGGCAGCAAAGCTTTCAGACCGCTACATTTCAGACCGTTATCTGCCGGATAAGGCAATTGACCTAATTGATGAGGCAGGAAGCCGTGTCCGCCTGCTTAACTCCCAGCTGCCGCCAGCAGCAAAGGAGTTGGATAAAGAACTGCGTCAAATCCTGAAAGATAAAGACGAGGCAGTGCGCTCTCAGGATTTTGACAGGGCTGGAGAACTGCGCGATCGTGAAATGGAAATCAAGGCAGAAATTCGCGCCCTTGCTCAAAGCAAGAAGTCAGAGGGCGAAAGCCAAGATACCTCACCACAAGTTGATGAGGAAGACATTGCCCACATTGTAGCTTCCTGGACTGGTGTTCCGGTTAACAAACTCACCGAGTCTGAGTCTGAAAAACTGCTGCACATGGAAGATACACTCCACCAGCGTTTGATTGGTCAGGAGGAAGCTGTTAAGGCAGTATCGAGGGCGATTCGTCGGGCGAGAGTAGGCTTAAAGAGTCCCAATCGACCCATTGCTAGTTTTATCTTCTCTGGACCTACTGGTGTTGGTAAAACAGAACTGGCAAAATCTTTGGCAGCTTACTTCTTTGGTTCCGAAGAAGCGATGATTCGCCTGGATATGTCGGAATACATGGAGCGTCACACCGTCAGCAAGCTCATTGGTTCCCCTCCAGGATATGTGGGCTACAACGAAGGTGGTCAACTGACAGAAGCAGTACGCCGTCGTCCTTACACTGTAGTACTCTTCGATGAAATTGAAAAAGCCCACCCTGATGTCTTCAACATGCTGTTGCAAATCCTTGAAGACGGGCGTCTAACTGATGCCAAGGGCAGGACAGTCGATTTCAAGAACACGCTCTTGATCATGACCTCGAACATCGGTTCTAAGGTAATTGAGAAAGGTGGTGGTGGTATTGGCTTCGAGTTCAGCGAAGATGTCGCCGAATCCCAGTACAACCGCATTCGCTCACTGGTTAACGAAGAACTCAAGCAGTATTTCCGCCCAGAGTTCCTCAACCGCTTAGATGAGATTATCGTCTTCCGTCAATTGACCAAGGAAGAGGTTAAGGATATTGCCGAAATCTTACTCAAAGAGGTCTTCGGACGCCTCATAGAACAGGGTATCACTCTCGAAGTTACGGATCGCTTCAAGGAGCGTTTGGTGGAAGAGGGTTACAATCCCAGCTATGGAGCACGTCCCCTACGTCGAGCAATCATGCGCTTGTTGGAAGATGTGTTAGCTGAGGAGATTCTCTCTGGACGCACCAAAGACGGAGACACAGCAGTTGTCGATGTTGATGATAGCGGCAATGTCAAAGTTGTGCCTGGTGAAGAGAGGGAACTATTGCCTCAAGCGGCTGAAAATTAGATACATTGCTAGTCACTATTGAATTTAACACAACGGTGGGGAAGCTTCTCCACCGTCTTTTTTTTGCCTCACAAAGATATATAGCGCTGCGCGCTGGGAACAGGGAACAGGGAACAGGGAACAGGGAATGGAAAAGCTTATCAAACAAAGGTTTTAGCAATTGTTCTTTACCTGAATTTGTAAACATACCAGCGCGCACTGCTATAGTTTGTGTAAAGGCGATTTTAAAAGCCCTATATCAAACTCTAAATTGTTATTTATAATTACAAATCACCAAGTTAGCCTCAGAAATTTCCTTTACATAACTTAGTGTTTCTCCTTTACAAAACTTGATTTACTAAAAATGAATGATATTTGCCAATATTGCCTCAGAAAGGCTAAATTAAATTGATATGCAGCTCATATCAGTGACTAACTCATAGCTAATAGAGTATCAATTGGTTAACATTTAGTTAATAGGTGGTTAAAATTTATATCGACATACATTTTTTTTCGGCTAATGAATCTCATTTCTAGTCTTGTCTGAGGCCTAGACTAGTTAACTTTCCAGTGCTTACGCCTGTAGAGACAAAGCCTTTAATAGATTCAAGGGTATCTTAATAGATGCACTAAAGGCATTACTGTTTTTATGCTTTTTTGAAATAAAATCTAAAAACTCTTTTATGCTTCTTAAAATTGATAAATAAAAAAATAATCAACAAAATTGAACCAATGAATTTAAAACTGGAAAAATAAATGCGTTATCAGAATTAAGCGATGTTTATGAGAACCAGGGAATAATAAGTTACTCAAAACTCAAAAGCCTATAACTTTAACAGCTATAAATTGACGTTTTCATAGGAAAAGATTATGCCAAATCACAAACATGTAACTTTACTCAGGAAAGGAACACAGGCTTGGAATACTTGGAGAGCCAAGCATCCTGAACTCAAACCAGAACTCAGTGGAGCAATCATGAGGACAAGCCTTAAATCGGTTAACCTCAGCAGTGCTGATCTCAGCGATGCCAACTTCAACAACACTGACCTTACCTGGGCAAATCTCAGCAGTGCTAACCTTAGTAGAGCAAAATTCGCCGCAGCAAATCTTTCTATAGCCAATCTCAGTGGTGCTAATCTTTCTATAGCCAATCTCAGTGGTGCTAATCTCAGTGGTGCTAATCTCAGTGGTGCTAATCTCAGTGGTGCTAATTTCAGTGGTGCGAACCTCAGTGGTGCTAATCTCAGTGGTGCTAATCTCAGTGCAACCATTCTTAGTGATGCAAACCTCAGTGGTGCAAACCTCAGTGGTGCCAATCTCTCTGCTACCCAAGCCCTAGATACTAATTTTCATAAAGCAGTATTTACTCAAATCCAGATCAGTAATTGGAAGATTAACGATGCCACTAATTTCGAGGAAGTAATATCTGATTCCCATTATGTACAAAATCAGATAGGAGAACACCATCCTGAGAACAGAACAATAGCACCAGATGAAACTAATCAACTGTTTCCAGAGGTAGCCTAAGTACCGCTCCAAAAATGCTAACAATTGCTAACATTTTCTTCCTGCTTCACCCTGGTAGTGTCGGCACTATCCAGTCCGCAGGCTGACACGGGCAAGCTGCCCGCCATCGCTACGCCACTTGCTACACTTGGGGAGACCCCAAGACCGCAGTGGCTCAGATTAATAGCAGCATTTAGATCTCTGTCTAATTTCACTCCGCAGTTAGAACACTCAAATGTGCGCTCTGACAAAGACAGGGTTTCTTTTTTTTCTCCGCAATGGGAACAAGTTTTAGATGAGGGCATCCATCGACTAACTACTACCAACTTGGAGCCGTACAATTGGCACTTGTATTCTAACTGCCGACGAAACTCATAGAAGCCCAGATCACTTATCGCTTTCGCCAATTTGCCATTTTTTAGCATCCCCGAGACATTTAAATCCTCAATCACTATCTGGCTGTGGTTCTTAGCTAGATAAGTGGTGAGTTTATGTAATGTGTCTTTACGGATGTTGGCAATGCGGCGATGCAGACGAGCTATCTTGATTTGAGCTTTGAGCCAGTTGCTAGAGCCTTTAATTTTTCGGCGATGCAACCATTGAAGACGAGCCAACTTTTTCTCATGCTGGCGGTAACTTCTGGGGCTTTGCCAAACTTCGCCAGTCGAAAGTGTCGCCAGGGTTTTTACTCCCAAGTCAACTCCCACTGTGCCATTAATAAACTCTGTTGATACTGGTTCTATTTCTTGGCGAAAGCTGACAAACCATCGATCAGCAGTTCGAGAGATAGTTACTGATTTGGGCTTAAACCCGCTCGGCATTCGCTCATAGGTTTTGAGTTTGCCTAATCTTGGCACTTTGATCCAGAAATGCCCACATTCAATTACCCCATCAATAGTGAAACTGTC
>JAAHGS010000052.1 GCA_010692645.1 Symploca sp. SIO2E9 | reverse complement strand
TCTTTCTTTTTTAATGGTACTGTGTCCACAGCAATCTACACTCTTCCCCTACTCCTCTCTCTTATAAAAAAACTCTCCCCATCCCCCCCTCTCCCCGTCTCCCCATCCCCCCATCTCCCCCTCCCCCCATCTCCCCATCCCCCCATCTCCCCATCCCCCCACACTCCCTCAGATTTCCGCAGCTTCTGCCAACATCGGATTGACATCAAACCAAACCCCATCCTTATTATCGCGATATTCAAACACAAACAAACTCCGCAACAGAGTTTGGTATCCTTGCTCAGAATCAACCTTTTTGCTACACGCCACTTGACTGAGCAACTGCCACTCCTGCTCATTAATTGCTCTAATTAGTTCACTGCGCTCTTCCCGAATCACACTTTCTACACACTCCTGCGTGATTGGCAACTTCATGCTCTTCTGAATGCAACTGAACATTAAACCTAGCAAATTACGAACATGACCGCCACTAATGCGACATAATCTGTCTAGGGTTTCAGGAATATCAAAAATCTCAGTAATAAATTCGAGGCGTTGCTCAGTGGATAGATCAGGGAAAGCCCTAGCTAGAATCATCTGTCGTAATAATACCATTCCCTCAGTACAATCACTACCATCGCGAAACTTTACTGGCACCATCGGTAAAATCTTTGTGCTTTTCCCACCCCCTAAGCGATTTTTCAGGGAGAGATAATCATTGGAGAACATTAACACCAAAGGCAGCGTGTAAACTAAATGACAGTTGAGCTTACTTAACTGCTCCCCTCTGTCTACAAATAAATACTCAGCTTGGGTTCGCCCCGATTCCTTGCACCGTTCATCGACTCGGTCTAGATTATCAATAATAACTACTAGTCCTTCTTTTCCCCTGCGCTGTAGTTCCTTATTTGCCAGTCCGAGAATATCTTTATTTATTACTTCCAAAAGATTCTCGGTTCGAGGTTCCAAGTATTGTCTTAACTGAGAGCGTAGCTGAGGACTCTCCTTAGTTTTGGCAGTAAGCTTACCAATACCGAAAGACAACTCTGCCTCAGCACCAAGTTCTATGGGGGTTTTCAAGAAATCGATGCTTTCGGTCAACAGTTTATTGAAATACCCTGGTTTAATTCTAATCTCAGCTGCTTCTAGGCTAGCGCTAACTTGACGGGTAATTGCCAGCAAAATATCGCTAACATCCACATCCGCCATATCCAAATCTTGAGAAGACTCAAAATAAACCACATGAAAACCCTGCCGCTGGAGTTCAGCTTGCAGTCGCAATAACTCTGTAGACTTGCCACAGCCAATATGTCCAGTGAATAACTGGCAGGTAGGTTCAGGGGAGAGCAAGGAAATAGTTTGTGCCATCTCCTGGATAATTTCGCCACCGCGTACTACAGAAAAATCGATATAGTACTTCTGGTCTTCAATATTGCCCACCATCAGGGTTTTAGCAGGGTTACAGGCTTGAAAAAATTTCTTTAAATTGACCTTCATTAGAACACCTGTTGTTAAATAATTTCTAACAGATCTTGTCAATTGTTACTCTTTCTAGAAATTTATGCATAAATCCGGATTTTTGCCAAGAGCTGCCCAGGTCTTTTGATCTGCAAAATCGGTATATTTCTTTGGCTAAAGGCAGCTCTAGCTTTCGGTTATACCATTTCACGAAAATCATGATACAAATTTTCCCTCACTTCCCTGCTTGCCTGAAGGTATCAACCTTAAAGTGAAACTGTATTAGCCCTGATGCCGGGAACCAACTACTTTTGCACTCGGTTGTCAAAGTAGTTGACACTAGAGTAACAGCCTTGCAAAGCCATATTCGTTGGGAGGTTTCACTGTGAGCCTAGGTAAATGGATCAGCTTAGTTGCTTTTATCCTTTCCCTATACATCCTGTGGCAAATCCGGCAGGTGCTTCTACTAGTGTTTGCGGCGATTGTGCTTGCGACTGCCTTAAATATTCTGGTGGAACAATTTAAACGCTTAAGCATACCCCGAAGCTTAGCAGTGCTGCTGTCGATTTTGCTCTCAGTTGCCCTCTTAGTTGGATTTTACTGGCTGATTGTGCCACCTTTTGCCGAACAGGTTCAAGAATTGGTAGAACTAGTCCCCAAGGGAATAGAACAGTTGAACGAATGGAGCGAATTGCTCAAAGACCGTATTAGAACCGAGTTAGTTGATGATTATATTCCCAGTCTTGACGAGTTAGTTCTGCAAATTCAACCAGTATTCAATAGTTTACTGGGGGGAGGGTTATTCTTTGTTTCCAATTCTTTAATTGGAATTGCTCAGTTATTGCTGGTGATAGTTTTGACAATCATGCTACTCGCTGATCCTAGACCTTATCGTCAAAGCTTTATAAGACTTTTTCCTTGTTTTTACCGCCGTCGCGTTGGGGAGATTTTGTCTAAATGCCAGAATTGTTTACAGGCATGGCTAGTTGGCATCCTCTTCAATATGCTCCTAATTGCCTTGTTGAGTTTTTTGAGTTTGGTAATCTTAGGAATTCCCTTAGCACTGGCACAGGCTACTCTGGCGGGTATTTTGACCTTTATCCCCAATCTCGGTCCTACATTAAGCGTGATCCCACCCATTGCCATCGCCCTGCTTGAGGAACCTTGGAAAGCGATCGCGGTTCTAATTACCTATATCATGATTCAACAGGTTGAAGGGAACTTACTCACACCTTTAGTCATGGCACGACAGGTGTCACTGCTGCCAGCAGTCACGCTGCTAGCACAGGTGTTTTTCGCCACCTTCTTTGGATTTTTAGGGTTATTTCTGGCTTTACCGCTGACAGTTGTCGCCCAAGTTTGGCTAAAAGAAGTTTTAATTAAAGACATCCTTGATCAATGGCAGTTAAGTTCTCGCCAAGATCTCAAATTAGTGAGGGCGAATTCAGCTGTTGCTCCAGCACAGCAGGGGGAGCAGGGAGGAACACAAGAGGAGGAGAAGGGTGAGCGAAAAAAAGAGTGGGGAAATAAGTAAGCAGACGCTCCAGACGCTCCAGACGCTCCAGACGCGGAGAATTGAAATTCCAACCAAAATTTCGTTCACCCGGGGGAGAAGGTTTGAAAAATTCTTATGTAACTAGACAATATAAAATTTAAATTAAATGCACACGAGCTGGTCTGTTTTTCTTAATTAATCAAGATTATTAGCAAGATTATTAGTAAATTTTTATGAGAACAATTACTGAAATTAATGATAAGATCAGCTCTCGCTGTGTGGAGGTTTGGACTATTGAGGAATTAAAAGCACGGGTGAGTGAGGTAGGGGTTACTCAAGCGGCGAAGGAAGTGGATGTGGTAACTACTGGCACTTTTGAGCCCATGGAGTCCTCAGGAGCAATTATCAATCTGGGACACACGGATCCGCCGATCAAAATCCGCAAATGTTGGTTAGATGGTGTTCCGGCTTATGCTGGCTTTGGAGCAGTAGATTTATACTTAGGAGCAACTCAAATATTTGACTATACTGATATTGGCGAAGTTCCAGACGTCGAGGAATCAAAAGAGCGGGGTGGTGGTCACGTAATTGAAGATTTGATTGCTGGCAAACCTATACAGTTACGCTCTCTCGGACAGGTAACAGATTGCTATCCTCGGGCATCTTTTAATACGACGATCGCAAAAGATACCATTAACCAGTTTTATTTATTCAATCCCCGCAACCTGTATCAAAACTTTATCGTCGGTGTTAATGGGGGTGAGCGCCCCTTATTTACTTATCTTGGTCCCCTGCAACCTAGATTAACAAATGCTGTTTACTCTAACCCAGGAGCTATTTCTCCCCTACTTAATGACCCAGAACTCAAGCTAATTGGAATTGGAACTAAAATTTTTTTTGGTGGAGGCATTGGCTATGTCGCTTGGGAAGGTACCCAGCACTTCCCTCTGCAAAAACGCCTTCCCAATCGCACACCAGTAGGACCGGCAGCAACTCTTGCCCTAATTGGGGATGCCAAGCAAATGGATCCAAAGTGGGTAAGAGGTTGCTACTTTAAAAATTATGGTCCCTCTCTGATGCTAGGGGTTGGTGTACCACTACCTGTTTTGAATGAAGAAGTTGTTAAGTATTGCGCTATACAAGACCAAGACATTGTAGCGCCAGTGGTAGACTTTTCCATTCCCAGACGTGTACGCCCGACCTTCGGATTAGTAAGCTATGCTCAGTTGAAGGCTGGTCGCATTACCATTGATGGTAAATCAGTACGAGTTGCCCCCTTAGCTAGTATATCCCTCTCAAGGCAAGTAGCTCAGGAATTAAAGCAGTGGATTTGTGCAGCCAAATTTACCCTCACTGAACCAGTGGCACCGATGCCGATGAACCGTTCATTTTTGCCTCAAGACCGATGGGGTTCTCAAATTACCCTCGATTAACCCATTAATGAACAATGACTCACTTATCAATAATCAATGTCGATCAACTGATAATTGATCATTGTCCATTGCAGACCCCTCCCAGGTTAGGTTTTCGCGCTTCTCGATCAAGAAGAGTTACCAGAGGTGCTGCCACCAGGCTGCTGTTCACTGCGCTTGATGACCTTAGGTACTGGACCTTGACGCTTTGGTGGTGATTTAGCTGTTGCCGCTTGCCCTCCTTGGGGATTAGGGCGCTGGTTTGAGGGTCTCTTCTTAAAACGCGGGGGTCTTTTTTTACCTGGTTTCCTTCCGCGTCGCTTTTTGAGAGGCATTAAACCAATATCGTTAGCCTCTTCAATTACCAGATCATTGGCTTGGAGCTGTGCGTGCAGATCCCAAAAGCGACCAACGACTTTTTCTCCCAAAAGACCTTTGAGCTTGAGCCTAAAAAATTTAGTTTTATCAGACTCTTTGCGGGGAGACTGCTGAATTTTAATGATCACCTCTTCCTTTTCCCGAGAATGGAAAATCGCTTCGCCGCGAATGGAAAAGTAGCCATCCTGAAAAACCCGTGAGCCTTCAGACTCAGACAAATCTGAAGATTTCTCTGCTTCAGACTCGGCAGGTGCTTCCTCTTGAACTAGGGGTTCACTTGCCTGGGTTTTATGAAGTTTGTCTGGTTCCCAGACGCCAACAATTTGGACGTGCAACTGATCTTCGTTTTGTTTGGTGCGGGGATAGACAACCCAGAGATGGCTTTCGTCTAAGCTCAAGTGATTCTTGACCAAGCTCATAACTCGACCAAGTAAGACCGCATCAATCAAAGTGCCATCATCAGCCAGTAGCGTACCCCTTGTCAATTGGTCTACAGAAGGCATATATTTGCCCCTGACTAGTCCGATTGCTCGGTACTGCATGGGTTCGCTGGGCGGTGGAATTGGTTGCTTTCGCCCTTGATCTTCTTGAGCTACTGAGTTAACTTCGCTTTGAGCTACTGAGTTAACTTCGCTTTGAGCTACTGAGTTAACTTCGCTTTGAGCTACTGAGTTAACTTCGCTCAAGTCAGTTGTAGCAGTTGAGTTGGTAGTTGTTTCTAGATCGCCGGTTAGCATCGCTGGTTGTTGGCCTTGTACACTAGGAACTTCTGGCAACTTTTCGCCAGAAGACTCGGGTGAGTCGGAAGACCGATTCACAGAAGAACTCATATAACCTCTAACCTCCTAGGGGCGGAGACACATGCCCTTTTTATAGATGTGGGGCTGACATCATCTGCTTTGTGGTTAAACACCATCGAACTTTTCGGTGAAGCTTCCTCAGAAAGGCTCCCTTAGAAAAATCCCAGTTAAAAGCCCGATGGCGAGTAAAGTTTAGTATCAGTCTGCCCATTGTATAGAATGCAGCGATGTTGCTGCCAGATCCGCAAAGTTTACAGAAACTTTAATCAGAAAGAATTTCAATTGATTTAATCTCGGCTCCAGGCTGGTGAGATTATGGCACAATTGATCTGCAAGTGTGAACATGCTCAGGTGATAATCTTTCAATTAAAGGTTAAAACAATCGTCGCAGCATAATCGTGTTAATTACCTATATTTAAAAACTTGATTCTAATCATAAGAGGATTTTTATCTTCCTATTTCATACTAATCTAAACTTTTGTGGATAAATTGGGTCTGGCAGAAGGCTGCCCAATAACACTGCCAGAGTTTTGGTACCGTTACGGGATAATAATGTCATCAGAGTTCAAGGAGGTTTTGTGTCTCAAAAACGCAGTCCCTGGATAATCCTGGTGTTAGTGCTGACAGTGCTTACTTTGGTAAGTTTTTCGATGATTCCTTTGCTGGGAGGCTTCTTCCAACAGAATCAACCATCTGCCGGAGCAAACCCAGGTGCAACACCAACGATTTCCCCACAAGAGCGCTCGGAACTAGAACTACAAGCCAAGGGTTACGAATTGGTTTTGCAGCGAGAGCCAGATAATAAAACTGCTTTGCTAGAATTGCTCGAGACTAGGCTGAAGCTGGGGGACATCCCTGGAGCGATTACTCCCTTAGAAAGGCTAGCCAAGCTCAATCCTGACCAAACTGAATATGGAGTCTTGCTAGCTCAAGCTAAGCAGCAAATCGGTAATCGCGAGGGCGCAGCCCAAGCTTATCGCTCAATCTTGAAGTCCCATCCAGGGGATATGAATGCTTTACAAGGGCTAGTGAATTTGCTATTGCAGCAAAATCGCCCAGAGGCTGCTATTGGTCTGTTGCAAGATACTCTCAAAACGGCAACGCCCATCAATGAGATCAAGCCAGGGACGATTAATGTCGCTTCGGTGCAGTTGTTGCTAGGAGAAGTTTATGCCACTCAGAAGCGCTACACAGAAGCGATCGCTATTTATGATCAGTCTATTAAGGGTAACCAACAAGATTGGAGACCTTTACTGGCTAAGGCACTGATTCTCAAAGAACAGGGTAAGACGACAGAAGCCGAACCCCTATTTGAACAAGCTATTTCTCTAGCACCTGCTAAGTACAAAGACCAAATCAAACAGAGGGCCAAGGAAAGCTCACAGCCGCCAACAAGTTCACCCTCGAACACAACCCTTGATCGTCGGGAGACGCTGCCGAGTGAGAACCAGTAGTAGGGAGAGAGGGGGGGATGGCTCGGGGAGAGGGGGGGATGGCTCGGGGGGATGGCTCGGGGGGATGGCTCGGGGAGATGGGGAGACAAGGGTTAATTATGCTTTTGGGCTGTCTTTGTATTATTCGCTTGTCTAGGAACTAAGAGGGTTGTACCTCATTGTTCTTCCCTTACTCCCCTACTCCGGTTGACCTTGCACTACGGCACTTTAATACTTCCGCTCTTTTGGCTCAAACATGGTTATACTAACTGGTCTATATTGCAAATCGATGCCAGCTGGTGAATAGAAAGCCAAGGTGTGCTTAAGAAAATTGGTGTCGTCTCGATTAGGATAATCCTCGCGACAATGAGCACCTCGACTTTCTTGCCGATTGAGGGCAGCAGTGATAATAATTTCTCCGACAACCATTAAGTTGCTCAGTTCTAGGGCTTCGATAAGTTCGGTATTCCAGGAGGTGCTTTTGTCGTCCAAGTAAATCTGCTGGTACTGCTGTTGCAATTGTTGTAGCTGATTTAAGCCCTCGCGCATTGATTCTTCGGTGCGGAAGACGCCGCAGTGTTGGGTCATACTGTCTTGGAAAGCTTGGAGCAGTTGGTTGATCCGGAGGTTTCCAGATTGATTAAGGAGAGATTGAATTTTGCGGTGGGCAGCACTGAGGTAAGTTTGCTCATCGATGTCTGGTAATTGTCGCTTTTCGATGTAGCGTGCGATCGCTGCTCCTGTTCTTTTACCATAGACTATACATTCCAATAGCGAATTACTCCCTAGTCGGTTGGCTCCATGAACAGAAACACAGGCAGATTCCCCGGCGGCAAAAAAGCCCTCAATTAAACCTTCTGAACTACTGCGCACCTGTCCATCGGTGTTGACAGGAATTCCACCCATCGAATAGTGGGCAGTAGGTCGTACAGGCATTGGTTCATAGACGGCGTCTATACCCACAAGACGATGTGCTTCTTCCCAGCAGAAGGGAACCCGACTCATAATTTTTTCCTTGCCCATGTGTCGCAGGTCAAGATAGACAAAAGGACCTCCGGCACTGCCATCAAGATTAACACCTCGACCAGCACGAAGTTCACGAGTGATGGCTCTGGAGGTAATATCGCGGGGTGCCAGTTCCATTTGTTTGGGGGCGTAGTTGACCATGAAGCGATCGCCTTCTGAGTTAATTAGATAAGCGCCCTCTCCTCGCACTGCCTCGGAAATTAGAACGCCCACTGGATACAAACCCGTGGGGTGAAACTGTACAAACTCCATATCCTGTAAGGGGACCCCAGCCATAGCTGACATCGAAAGACCATCGCCAGTGGAGGCAAAGTCATTGGATGTAGTGTTGAAAACCCTCCCATAACCGCCTGTGGCAAACATTACTGCCTTTGCCCGCGCTACTTGCAGCTGGCTGTCGAGGATGTGGAACATGACCACGCCTTTGGCTTGCCCAGCTTCTAAAATCAGCTGCATTACGTACCACTCTTCGTAGATGCGGACACCGTTATGCCGGAGATTGTTAACCAATTCATGTAGAATTGCATGACCAGTCTTATCTGCGGCATAGCAGGTGCGTCGGTGGGAGTGTCCCCCAAAAGCCCTTTGAGCAATTCGACCATCGGGCAGGCGAGAAAATAACACTCCCATGTGTTCAAGTTCAATGACGACATCTGGAGCCTCGCGGGTAAGGATTTCCACGGCATCTTGGTCAGCCAGATAGTCGGAACCCTTGACAGTATCAAAGGCATGGGCTTCCCAGCTATCTTCAGGGTCTACATTTTTCAGGGTGGCTGCCATACCGCCTTGGGCAGCAACGGAATGGGAGCGAAGGGGGTGGGTTTTGGCAATCAGGGCTACATCTAGCTTAGGATTAGTATGTTTAATCTCTAAGGCAGCGCGACATCCTGCCAATCCTCCCCCCACAATAATGACGTCGTGTTCTAGCATCTTGATCAGTTTGGCTCGGCATCGTAACTTTAACAAAGTTAACTCAAGCAAAAAAATCCCTGCTTGTGAGCAGGGAGGTGATTGAGATGATATATTTTTTGACCCAAGGAATGAATTTGTACAGCAAAGTAACTGTACAAACCCTTAGGCCCTCGATTCCTCCCGCCGTTAAACGCTATAGCCCTGCCGAAGGATGCCCAGAGGGCTGTAGGGGCATAGCGCCAGCTTACCGCGCGATAACGGGGGACTCCTCCCGGAATTAGTTTAGGTTAGGGATTAGGAATTAGGAGTTAGGGAAATTTACCTCCCAAAATCCTCCCATCCCAATTCCCAACTCCCAACCCCTCATTGCCTGATTTAACCAGCTGGTTGGGTTCTAGTCTGGCTATTAATAGCCTCTTTCATTGACCTAGGAGCAGTTTTAACTTCTACAGGAATAACTTCAATATGGTTTAGCAATGTTGTAACAAAGGCAAAAAGCAAAAAAGGCAGAGATAGGACTAGAACTAACCCGACGGTAGCTAAGGCGTAAATTTGGCGCTCGGTACTCCAAAGAGCTAGTCCAGAAGCTAAAGTCAGGAAGATGACTATCAGCCAAATCATAATTTGTCCGTAGATATCGCCAAAACTGAGAGTACAGTTGAGACGGTATTTTGTTAATTGATCCATGACTCTTCTCGAAACAATTCTTCAAATATTAAGGATAAGTTGCTCCTTCCTACTTGGGGCGTTTCTCAAGATATTTTTCAAAGGGTTGCAACATCGCTTTACAAAACTTGTTAGTTGTTGTTATTAGTGTACTTTCTGATACAAAAAAATCTGAGCCTGTTTCACTGAGGCTAACATTTCAATCTTATAGTTGGCAATCAAAACAATTGCATCCCCCTTAAGTTAGAACTGTAACCAGCAAGCAACTGCTAACTTGGGCTTTTACATAGTGAAGGATGTGAGTAGGGTCATTGCTCATTTTCCAATTTTTTCTCACATCCCAATCGCTGCCCCGACAATCTCTAATAGTTAAGTATTCCCAAAATCTAAACTGTAAAATTGCAGCTATCATTTATTTTTTATTCTTAATAAGTTTTAAAAAAACACTATTCAATTACTCTTTTTTTAAAGAAAAACTTAAAAATAGGCCCTTAAGATTTGTTGGGTTAAATAATGGTTGTCAATGGCATATTGTCAAAACTAGACTAGGGCGTTTATACAAATTTTAGGCTCCTCTTACATCTATGGCAAGAAATTACTTAGTGCAAGTTCAAGGAACCTGTTGAGACGCTGAGTTTGTGAAAACATAACAATAAGGAGCTTTTCTCATGACAACTGTTAAAGTAGGCATTAATGGATTTGGTCGCATTGGGCGACTGGTTTTCCGTGCCGGGATCGATAACCCAGAAGTTGATTTTCTCTGCATTAACGATCTCGTACCCCCCGAGAGTATCGCTTATTTATTGAAATACGACTCCACCCATGGTCGTTTTCAAGGTACAGTAGAAGCTAAAAATGATGGCATTGTTGTCAACGGGCAATTTATCCCCTGCGTTTCGATCAGAAACCCAGAGGAATTACCTTGGGATAAATATGGTGTAGAATATGTGGTTGAGTCTACAGGTTTATTTACCACCTATGAAGCTGCCTCCAAGCATTTGCAAGGGGGGGCTAAGCGGGTAGTTATCTCCGCTCCAACTAAAGACCCTGAGAAGGTACCAACCCTTTTAGTAGGTGTTAACCACCACACCTATGAACCCCTCAATCACACTATCGTTTCTAATGCTAGCTGCACTACCAACTGTCTAGCGCCAATTGCGAAAGTAATTAACGATAATTTTGGTTTGGATGAAGGTCTAATGACTACTGTCCACGCCATGACTGCTACCCAGCCAACTGTAGATGGACCTTCTAAGAAAAATCTACGGGGTGGGCGTAGCGCTACTCAAAACATTATACCTGCTTCCACAGGTGCGGCAAAAGCCGTCACTCTGGTGTTACCGGAGCTCAAGGGTAAGTTGACTGGGATGGCATTTCGGGTACCAACTCCAGATGTATCAGTAGTTGATCTTACTTTCCGGACGAAGAAAGCAACCAGCTACAAGGAGATTTGTGCTGCCATGAAGAAGGCTTCGGAAGCTGAAATGAAAGGTATACTGGGCTATACAGAAGATGATGTAGTTTCCACTGACTTTACGAGTGATCCCCGTTCAAGCATCTTCGATGCTGGCGCTGGTATTGAACTCAATTCCAATTTTTTCAAGGTTGTTTCTTGGTATGACAACGAGTGGGGCTATGCTAATCGTATGATTGACCTGGTCGTCTCAATGGCAGCAAAAGGTTAGTGGCACTAGTAGCGTAGTATTCCAACTAAGGCATTCAAAAGCATGCACTCAGTGAAGCGAATGTGTCAACACACTGATCTAATCAGCCTTTCTTTGATTGAGAATTGCAGCTTTATTTAAGCCATGCTGTACTCGTAGTCTGTCAATTTTTAATTGATGGGTAATAGGGTAAGTGGTGAAAAGGAAAGGGTTTTTTTCCTTTCCTTTAACATGCAAAACTTTGGATTTGATATAATAATTTATAGCCATGGAGATGTGATATGAGTATAAGATTGCTATCATTATAGTAACTTAAATACTTTGAGTACTGATTTCAAGTGCTATTGTTCGCTACATAATCGATTTATTTGCAATCGACAACCATGAGCGCAGATACAGGCAATCCACGTGACAATCACTGTGTTTTAAGCAAGCAGGTAGAGTCAGAGTTACACCCAACTAACGCCCAGTTAGAAAAACAGGTAAGTGAGCTTAGGGCCAAACTAGAACAAGCTAATGTGCGCCTCCATCAAGAAATTGTCAAATGTCAATACGCAGAGCAAAAAATTAAGGATCAAGAAGAATTTCTACAAGCTCTAGTTGATATCTATCCTAATACAATTTTGAAAGCCGGTTGCTTCGGAATAGTTACTGATATCAATGCCCTCAAAGCAGTAGAATTAGAATTACAACAGGCAAAGGAGCAACTGCGTGCAGTTCTAGATGCTGTACCTGGATGTGTTTCTTGGATTAGTTCTGAGGGGCGATATCTTGGAGGAAATCGGCATCTAGCTGACATTTTTAACATGCCCCCAGAAGCCTTTGTTGGTAAACAACTGGGATTTCTCGATAACAGTTCTGAGTTTGTTGTGTTCATACGCCAGTTTCTTGCTAGTTCTGTTCAAACAGAGCGCCAAGTAGTTGAGGTGCAAGTCAACGGCTGGTCTCGAAAATATCTTATTGCTGTTCAGAAGTACCAGCAAGGCAGCATTGCTGTCTCAGTAGGAATTGACATCACAGAACGCTATCAAGCAGAGATAGAAATTCAGGAATCGCTCCGGGAAAAGGAGGTATTACTTCAGGAAATTCATCATCGAGTCAAAAATAACTTGCAAGTAATAGTCAGTATGCTAGACTTACAGTCTCAGCAACTTGAGACTCAAGGAATGAAGGAGGCATTCCGGGAGAGTCAGAATCGCGTCAAATCGATGGCTCTGGTTCACGAAATTTTATATCAATCTAAAAATTTTGCCAGACTAAATTTGAGCGATTACATCCAGAATTTGACAAGTAACCTATTCAGAGCTTACGGAGTCAATACTAGCAACATCAAGCTAGAGCTAGATATCGATGAGGTTGCTTTGAATATAGATACAGTTATCACTTGCGGTTTAATTATCAATGAGCTGGTTTCTAATGCTATAAAATATGCTTTCCCTAATAGTATGAGGGGCTTAATCAAGATTGCTCTTCATGTTGGAATTGACAAATACTTGACCTTAATTGTTCGTGATAGTGGTGTAGGCTTACCTAAAAATCTTGACTTAAAGAGTGTAAATTCACTGGGTTTTCAGTTGGTGAATGTCCTAACCAAGCAACTTGGTGGTATACTTGAGGTGAAATGTGGTGTCGGGACTGAATTTAGAGTGTACTTTTCGGAAATTAGCTCTTAGGGTATAAACTAAAATTGCTAATGGTAAGAGCCAGAATTCTAGTTGTTGAAGATGAAAGTATAGTTGCGCTGAGTATTCAAAACCGACTGGAAGCACTCGGCTATGCTGTCGCGGCTAATCTTCCTTCTGGAGAAGCAGCGGTGAAAACAGCAGGGGAGACTAAGCCTGATTTGGTTTTGATGGATATCAGACTCAGAGGCAAGATTGACGGTATCCAAGCAGCAGACCAAATCCGCAATCGCTTTCAAATTCCAGTGGTGTATTTGACAGCTTACACGGATGAGGAAACGGTAAATCGTGCCAAGTTTACAGAACCGTACGGTTACATTCTCAAGCCTTTTGAACCGAGAGATTTATGCACAACCATTGAAATTGCCCTATACAAGCATCAGATGGAGCTAGAGCGAGGGCAAAGAGAGCACTCTCTCTCCACAGCTCTCAACAGTGTGGGTGATGCGGTGATTACTACTGACAAAGAAGAATTAGTCACCTTTATGAATCCTGTTGCTGAAGTTCTCACTGGCTGGAACTGTGCAGAAGTGGTTGGTGATCCTCTGAGCGAAGTTTTCAGAACTATCAATACACAGACGCGAGAGTTAATTGAACATCCGCTCGCCTTGGTACTCCACGAAGGGGTAACCATAAATTTAGAGTTCGATACTTTGCTAGTTAACAAAAATGGCAAGGAAATTCTAATTACTGAAACGGCAGCACCTCTTAAAAATAAAACTGGTCAAATTATCGGAGCGGCCTTGATTTTCCACGAAAGTAGTGGGCAACAACAAGTAGCGGCAAACCTGGAAAAGACCAACCAGGAACTTGAAGTTAAACTTGCAGAGAGTACTGCCAAATTAAAGCATGCAAACGAGCAACTCTGGGCAGAAATTCCTAAGCGACAGCGCTTAGAAGAGGAACTACAACTGGCTCTGGAAAAGGAGCAAGAATTAGAACAAATCAAGTCTCAGTTGTTAGCGACTATCTCCCAGGAGTACCGCACTCCTCTAGCGACAATTTTGTCTTCGAGTCAATTGCTCGAACGCTATAGTTCTCGGTGGACAGACAAAAAAAAGCATCAACATCTACAACGCATTCAAGCTACAGTCGAACAATTAACTAAATTAAGTAATGATGCTGCTTTTATTAAAGATGCCGAAGCTAAAAATCTAGGATTTCAGCCAGTACCAGTAGATGTTAAGCAGCTGGTGAGAGATTTGCTCTCAGAATTTATCTTAAGTTCCAATACTCGGGATCAAATCCTCTGGGAATGCCAAGCAGCGGAAAGCAGAGCAATTCTTGACAAACAACTTGTACGCTCGATCATTAGTAATTTGCTCTCTAATGCTCTTAAGTACTCTCCTCAAGGTAGTTCAGTGCGATTGGAAATAGAGTTGCATCAAGAAGAATCTGTAGCAATTGGACACCAAGAGGTCGTTTTTCGCATATCTGATCATGGTATTGGCATACCCAGTGCGGATCAAGACCAGCTATTTCAAGCTTTCTTTAGAGGCTCGAATGTCAACTTTATCCCAGGGGCTGGTTTGGGATTGGCAATTGTTAAAGCATCTGTGGAATTACACGGAGGTGAAATTTCTATCGATAGCGAACTAGGAGTGGGGACAACGGTTACCGTTACCTTACCTTGGCAGGAAAATCTCTAAGTGAATGATAGTAGATGCCACAATGATAACAATAGGTTAGACTAAGCCAGTTTGATAGTTAAATTTTAACTAGTTAATTTGCTTGCTTCTTCGAGCCAGTTATCAAATAATTCTTGATTTTTCTCAACCCACTCTTCGGCATGGCGGCGGATATCTACGGTGCTATCTTCACCTTCTTGTAAGAGTTGATTTTGAGCATTAATGTCTTCGATAGGAATTTCAACTAGTTCAAATAAGCGTTTGGCGTCTGGGCTTGTTTCCAAAAACTCTTTCCTTGCCACAGTTCTAATTTTATCAACAGCAAAGCCGAGATTTTTTCCCTCTATAGAGGTATCTTTTTTTGTCCACTCTTCCTGCCCTTTTGGTAAATCAGTAAAAGGAACTTCTAGCCAGATGACATCTTTAGTTTGCTTCAAAACTGAACCCAGCCAAAAGGGAGTCCAGGTATAGTAGAGTATAGGTTCTCCTTGTCGATAGCGACTAATAGTATCTGCAATCAGAGCATTGTAACTACCTTGATTATGTTCAACAGTATCCCTTAGTCCGTAAACATCTAAGTGATGCTCAATTACTGACTCACAACCCCAACCTGGATTACAACCAGTTAAATCAGCCTTGCCATCTCCATCTGAGTCAAAAAGTCCAGCAATTTTTGGATCTTTGAGCTGTTCTATATTAGTAATTTTATATTTGTCGGCAGTTTTTTTATCAATCTGATAACCCTGTAGAGTATTGTTAACAATAACTCCTACTCGCTCTAATTTTTCGTCGCCGCCACTTTTTTCAAAGAATTCTTGGTATAGTTTTTCCCAATGAGCACAGGAGAAATCCAAATCCCCATTGCCGAGAGCAAGGTGCAGGGTAGGGGGTTCAAGTTGCTTGACTTCCAGTTCGTAACCAAGTTTTTCTAGAGCAATATTAACAACTTCTTGCTGAAATAGACCTTCTGAAGCAATGTAGGCAGTTCTTAGCTTAGTAGCTTGGGGCATTTCTTGACAGGCAACTAAACCGACGAGTGATACTGTAGCAACAGTACCAAAAGAAAGTTTTTTAATAATGAACGATGAATAATTAAGCATCAGCATTTACCAACCCATTGTCCCTGGTTCTCCCTTGAAGGGGCCAACAATTTCTTTAGTAATCCAGCCACTGTAGTATTCACCAGACTGAGGTGTGACTACTTGATCATCAACATAGCAAGCATCCATGAGACGGGCATAAAAACCAAAGTAGTTCTTCATGGGAACGAAATCTGGAGTTGGCTCAAAATAACTCCAGGCCCCATATTGAGCATTCTTACCATTGACAAAGATGTTGTAATATTGACACCAGCCTTTCCATTCACACCAAGTTTTACGAGGTGTTTGAGTTAAATATTCCAGTTCGATATCTTCTGGTGGAATGTAATAAGTTGGAGGATGACTGGTTTCGAGGACCCTCTTAGCATGCTGTGTTTGGGCAATAACAATGTCATTAAAGATGACTCGAATATGTTTTTGTGTGTCCTCTAGACGGGCAGGGCGTGGGTAGTCCCAAACGGATTCTTGACCAGGTCCTGGAGGAATAGGTTGTGGTTTCATGATCATTTGTCACAATTAACAGGATTAAGTTGTTATTCGCTAAATTACTCCATACTTTTACCATATTAATGGTTAAGATGCTGGCAGGCAATATAGAGACATTTTGCTCACATAGCCTGTTACCAGCAAAATACCAAGATGGATTAGTTAGCTAGTGTGTACTTGACAAAGGAGCAAAGCAAACCAATGCTTCGGATCCCTCCAAGCTTTAATTGATTTTAACCCCTGCGCTTGCAAATATTGCTGCATATGCTCCAAATTAAATTTGCGAGAAATTTCTGTGAGGATACTTTCCCCAGCTTCAAACTCAATCATTAAATTCAAGTTTTCTAAGCACACAGTCTGGGGTTGATGGCAATATAAATACATCTCAATTTGATTTTGAAATTGATTATAAATTGCCTTATGGGTAAATGAACTGAGTTCAAAATTACCCTGAAAGCGCCAGTTCAAATGGGCTAACATATTCAAGTTGAATTCAGCAGTGACTCCTTGAGCATCGTTGTAGGCAGCTTCGAGAATTTCTTTTGGTTTTTGTAAGTCAATCCCCAGTAAAAAATAATCCCCCTCCTTCAGTAAAGCTGTAATTTGACCAAAGAAGCGATCGCATTCTGGGGCTGTAAAATTACCCAAAGTACTCCCCAAGAAAGAAACCATCCGTCTAGGTAAAGGAGTAGGGGTTAACTTACTCATTGCCTGCTCGTAGGTTCCTACCTGCCCCTGAACCTCTAAGGTAGGATAATCAATCAACAACTGCCTAGCACTTTCTTTGAGAATTCCACCACTAACATCAATAGGAACATAGCGCAAGGGATAACCCTGCTGCTGGTAAGGATCTAATAATAGGCGAGTTTTAGTCGAACTGCCGCTACCGAGTTCTACTAGTTCACAAGCCCCTGTTAATTTAGCGATTTCCGGGGCATATTCTTGTAACAGCCAAGCCTCTGTGCGGGTGGGGTAGTATTCAGGTAACTCACAGATTTGCTCGAACAACTGCGAACCCTTATCATCGTAAAAGTAACGAGGTGCTAACCTCTTCTGGGTTTGAGTTAATCCTGTGATTATATCTTTGCCATCATCTTTGTCAGTAGGCAGATTAGGACTACTGAGATAATTAATTTGCAAGCGTTCTTCTAGGAGACTGGGATGCTCTTTTGTGGCTGGAGAAAAAGTTGACATTATCTTTCTAAAGGTTAAGGTTTCTGTAATTTACTTTTTGAGGTCTTGGGCAATTCTAAAACCAGCATGTTGGTAGAAGTAAGGACGGAACCAGTTGCGATAATGTAGCAATGCCTCTGTTCCCGTAGTTGCCCAAGCGCCACCAAGCATCATACTGTGTTGACTATCGTAAAAGGGAGCAGAATAATCCTCGTAAAGAAAATGGGTTTTGAATCCCGGTAGGGCGGTGAATTTATCACTGAGCCATTCCCAAACATTCCCGCGTAGATCATATAATCCACTGGAGCTTTGGGCATTTTCTAACATTCCTACTGGGCTAGGAGAACCAAACTTTAAATTGAGATTATAGCCGTCGCTATCTTGTTCAATTTTTTGTTTACTTTCACCAGATTCAGCAGTTGCTAAATTCCACTCTGCTTCGCTCATTAAACGACTTTCATTACCTTTCCAACGGCAGAAGGCAATTGCTTCATGGTGGTTAACTTCAACTGGCCAATCTAGAGGCAACTTAATCTCGTCAAACATGGCTCGATATTGGTAGTCACCATTAGTAAGTATCCAGAACTTAGGATGCTTAACCTTGTGTTCCTTCTTCCAATCCCAAGATTGTTCATCCCAGTATTCTTGATTTTCATAACCACCATCGTTGACAAACTCTAGGAATTCACCGTTGGTAATTAGGTACTGGCTTGCTAAAAATGATTTGACCTCGACTTGGCAATAGCCATATTCACTATCCCAGCCGTAGGTAGGATAATTTTCAGGCTTACCAAGTTCCACGACACCACCAGAAACTAGAATTTTGTTATTGTCAGTAACTTTACCATTGGAAGCAGCATAAAGCCAATTTGTAGGACGTTCTACTTCCTCGACTGGTAGTTGTCTAATCAACATTGAAGAAGTTTCAAAGTGAATGCGACTGTGTTCAATACCCATCATCAATGCCCAGAGAGGATGATTGTGGTCAATTGGTAAATTGAGGTCTACTTTGTTGATCAATTCCACAACTTCTTCATAAACTTGATCTCGATAACGCCACACATCTTCTACTTCAGGCCAGGAAACATCTTTCATGGCATTTTCAAGTTCTTCCTGTGCTTTAGGATCTACCCCCACTTCAAAAAGGGTTTCGTATTCTGGATTAATCCGTCTATCAAGCAAGCTAACGCGAATTAGTTTATTGATGTAGAAGACAGCAGAGTGACCTAAATAAAAAATCAGGCGATTTCTTAAAGGGTCTGGATTCAGATAGAACGTTTCTTCTCTAACCAAACTTTTCATAAGAACTTCTTCCAGTTCCCATGAATTTTTGAAGTAGTTGAGAATTGCTTCTCGACTGCAAGTATCGAGGCGGGGAGATTGAGTTGATTCAATAACATTCATATTTTACACTTCTAGGATTGTCTGAGACCCCGAGAGAGAATTTTACATGATCATTACTCAACTACAAACATTAAATCTAATCTTAAAGACAACTGAAATTAAGCCTTGACAATTAGTTGGTGTTAGAGGATAATTAGACATGCTCCAAAATTAACCTAAAATCCTTGCTCTACGATAAGAAGTGCAATTTCTCAAACAGAAGAGCAACTTTATCTAAATCTTTATCTCCAGGAGTTCGTTCTACACCACTAGATAAATCAATCCCATCAGGTTGCAACTCCCTCAAGGCATCGAGAACATTATTTGGTCTTAAGCCACCAGCAAGCAACCAAGGGCAACAAGGACGAAATTGCCCCAGGGTTGCCCAGTCTAAAGTTTTGCCAGTACCGCCTAGCTTTTGGGGGTGATAGGCATCCAGCAGCAGCGTCTCGACGCAACTGGCATAGGCACCAGCCTGATTTAAAGATTCCGTAGTTTTTACCCTCAGGGCTTTGATAATTTCGACTTCAGGCAATAACTGGCGCAGCTTGTAGCAAAATTGTGGGGATTCACTGCCGTGCAATTGTACTCCTGTCAAACCAGCTTCGGTAGCAATCTGAGATATTTTCTCAATCGCAGCATCAGCAAATACACCAATCCGATCCACTGGAACCGTCAACTGCTCTGATATTGCACGAATTTGACAAGGCTTAAGATAACGGGGAGAGCCTTCGACACAGATAAAACCTAAGCTCGTGGCTCCCAGTTGTGCAATCGCCTGAGCTTGTTCTGGTTTAGTAATACCACAAATTTTAACCCGCATGATTGATCTTCTTAGCCTTCAGACAAAATTTTAACTTTTGTATCAAAATTCCCCCTAAGATTGTTAAGTATTAAAACAAATCGCAACTGACTTACCAATAACTTTCTATTATTCTTCATGTTCAGATCATTTTTTTAAAATAAGGTGCTTAACTCACTTTTCTTAGCTGTCGTTCAGAGCAATGTTCCTCCCACAGCAGAGTGGACGCCTACAATAGGGCTGGTGATGGTTTTGTGCAATCTGTTTGCCATTGCCGTTGGTTACTACGCCATTAAAAATCCTGGCCAAGGTCCAGATTTACCAGGTTCCAAACCAGCCCTATTTACCAAATTTGGGATTCCTGAACTCTTAGCAACAACTAGCTTTGGTCACATTCTTGGTGCTGGCATGATCTTAGGACTAACCAACGGAGGAGTCCTGTAACATCAGCTTTGTGTAAGTTTTTTGTAGCAGGAAAACCAACTACCCAATTAGTTCATGGTTCATGGTTCATGGTTGATTGTTGATAGCATTCAACGATGAACTATCCATAACGCATCAGTCATAATGTTTGTTATGGGTGCAGACACCTCTAGTCTTCTCGGCTTCTCGGCTTCCCCTGCTTCCCCTAAAGTGTAGGTAGTTCACTCTTCCTGGGAACCATCATCTATGCTGGTATGTGTGTCGGAAAGCAGGAAAATTGGATGCAATCAGGCAGGCGAATTGGCTCTTTATTGGGAATCCCGCTATTTTTAGACCCTTCGTGGTTCTTTATCTTAGTCTTTGTGACCATAATCAATGCTGGAGATATTGACTCCAGCTTGCGTTCTCTAGCAGCTTGGATTACTGGCTTGGTAATGGCACTATTGCTGTTTAGTTCAGTAATTTTACACGAGTTGGGTCATAGTTTAGCAGCGCGATCGCAGGGCATTAAGGTTAACTCCATTACCCTATTTCTCTTCGGTGGGGTTGCCTCCATTGAAAGGGAATCTAAAACTCCTGGCGAAGCTTTTCAAGTGGCAATTGCTGGACCACTGGTAAGCCTAATCTTATTTGGGCTATTTCACCTGCTGACGATGGTGTTTTCCACTACTGGTACGGTACATTTGGTCGCCTCTAACCTAGCGAGCATTAATCTGATCCTAGCGCTATTTAACTTAATTCCCGGTTTACCTCTCGATGGCGGACAAGTTTTGAAAGCAGCAGTGTGGAAGCTAACTGGCAACCGATTTCAGGGAGTGCGCTGGGCAGCAAAAACTGGTAAAGTTCTGGGTACATTGGCGATGGTTATGGGATTAGGACTAGCCCTGTTAACCCGCCAACTGGGTCTGATTTGGATTGCCCTGATTGGTGGGTTTGTTCTACGCAATGCCAGCGCCTACGACCAACTGACAACTCTACAGGAAACTATACTACAGCTCAAGGCATCAGACGCTATGACTCGCGACTTTCGGGTAGTAGATGCTAAACAGACACTACGTTCCTTTGCCGATGAGTATATACTTGCCGATGTACAGACACTAATGCCATACTATGCTACAACAGACGGACGTTATCGCGGTCTAGTTGTAATTGAGGATTTACATTTTATCGAACGTAGTCGTTGGGAAACTCAGACTATTGAGAGTATAGTACACCCCTTGTCGGAAATCTCGGCAGTTGAGGAGAAAACCTCCCTGGCCAAGGTGATTCAACGCCTGGAAGTAGATCAACTTAATTGTATAACCGTTCTCTCTCCAGCAGGGACTGTTGCTGGTGTAATTGATCGCGGCGATATTGTCGGCGCAATTGCCAGGAAGCTAAATCTGCCCATTTCAAATGCCCAAATCAAGCGTATTAAAGCTGAAGGTGCTTATCCTCAAGGGTTGCAGCTAGAAGCAATTGCCAAAGCGGCAACTGAGTAGTTCAGTGAAAAAAGGGAACAGGGAACAGGGGGATTTGGATGTTAAGAAGTTCCCCGTCAATAAGTTTCCTCTTAAGCAATCGAAACTCAAGCCTCAATCACCACTCGCCCTTCGGGTTTAGCGATACAAGTAAGAACATAACCTGGCTCACATTCAGGGTCTTGACCATCATAAGTTACCTTTCCTTCTAGCAAAACTTGCTTACAGGTACCACAAGCTCCCATCTGGCAGGCACAGGGAAGATCAATACCTTGTTGTTGAGCCACTTCTAGGATTGAATCCTCGTCATTAAAGACAACCTCTTTACCAGACTTGGCAAAGAAAACAACTGGTTGTGAGGAGACCAAGGTTGAAGTAGGTGCTGGCGGTGAGACGACATCTGCTGATGAGGGTAGATTGTCCTTGATCATCGTCTTAGAGACACTGGTACAGATCTCACGGCGAGACCTTGGTAATGAATAGGGAGTAGTATCTTGGCTAACCCCCTTTAAGACTGTGCTAGCGTAGTTGCCTAGCTGATGAACAACTCCCGATAGCTCAACAAGTGCAATCTCTGCAGGCAACTTGCTCTCGGCTACAGGCAAAGAAACCTCTGTTGGTTGCAGCTCATTGGCATTGCTCACTGATTCCGCTGCTTTTGTTGGCAATTTTTTAGCCTTTTTAGGAGAGCCAAAACTTTCTTGGTAGTAATTTTGCATCGGGAATTGAAGCTCTTCCAGCATTGATTTAATTTCTTGCATAAATTTATCAGGCCCACAGACATAAACCGTGCGCTCCTGAAAATCAGGGGCAATCCCTTGCAGCATGGATTGATTTAGTCTGCCTCTATAGCCAAGCCAAGCTGAAGTTCGTTTTTTTCCAGTAGTAGTAACTGCCAGCTGAAAATTGGAGCACTGTGCTGCCATCAATTCCAATTCTGAACGGAAAATAATATCGCGCGGTGTGCGAGCACTATGAAAGAAGACAACATCTATATCCGCTGCCGTGTCGTAAATCCACCGTGACATTGAGATCATCGGTGTGATCCCAACACCAGCTGAAATTAGTAGTAGCTTCTGTGAAGGATTCGCCAGATGGGTGAACTTACCCATCGGACCACTTAATTTGAGCTGGGAGCCAACAGTGATGTTATCGTGTAACCAGTTTGAAGCTATACCAGGCAGGGCATCAGGAATCTCAACTGGAGTTGGAACTCGCTTGACGGTAATCTCTAAAGTATGGGGACGCGAAGGCGTGGAAGAAATGGAGTAAGGACGCTTAATTTTCTGACCATCTATGGGTAATTCAAGAGTGACAAATTGCCCTGGCTGGTAGTTGAACAGCACCGCAGGCTCAGCAACAAAGACAAAAGTCTTCACGTCATCAGTTTGATCAATCACTCTCGAACAACGGACTGTAATCTCACCCTTTGTCCACTCTCTCCTCTGGGTTGAAGCCCCTAGTGCAACTTTTTTGTCTAGTAGCTGGAGCTTTGGATCATCATCGTCACATGAAACTGGTGGAATCGTTACAATACATGCGCCGATGCGAATCAAATCACAGGGCTTGAGGAGATAGCTTTGGTTAATCTCAACTACTTGGTTATTGATCTGTGAGCCGTCTGCACTGCCGAGGTCTGTAAAATAAAATTGCCCCTGCTTGAGTACAATTCTGCCGTGTATGCGACTGACGAAAGGGCAGTTGAGAATAAGATCACAGCTAGGATGGCGACCAATGAGCCACTCACCTGTAGTGATATCATTTGTTGCTATGACTTTTTCCTGAAACTCGCCGGTTTGAGAATTGAGCGTTTTAATTTTCATCGTCTTCTAAGCCTAATTATTAATTATTAGGGTTCTACCCAACCTGCTATGTAAAACTATGAGGATTGATGTCCTGAAAACCTTATTTGGCAAGAGCTTGAGTTTTTGATAGCTTGCTTTTTAGAAAAATTATTGCCAAACAAGGCTTCGTTGGGGTTTGAGCGATTTTTACCATACTAAGTTCGGTAGAGCCATTATTAGTTGTGGGGCATTGCTAAAGTCTTATTGTGATCTGCTCATCTAAGTTCAGTGCGCTCTGAATTTGAACTGGCCTGTTGGGACTTTCTCAGTTGTGTGGGTTCTTCTGATAGAGGTAACTGTTCAGAGAATCTCGGTTGCCTGCGCTCAATAAATGGGGACTGCCGAGAGGAAACATAAAGCAGATATGGATTCTCTGTACTCAGTTCTGTTAAAGCTTGATAATGCTCCTTCTCGCTCAGGCTAAGTTTTTGCCGCATTGATTCAAGTGCTTCGAGACTGTTGGCAGCATTAAGGCGTCTTGCCTCTAGTGTTTCTTGGAGGACTCCTTTGTAGATGGAGAAATACTCTTGTCGAGTGAAATTAGGCAGAATTTTAGCGAGAACGTAAAGTTCATCAGGTTTGAGACTATTGAGAGAACGACCTTCCAAAAACCGGAAAAAATTGATGGGAAACTTTTTGAGTTGACGGCGGAAGCTATTAGCCAGACTCTCATTGGTATACTTTTGATTACTGCGACCCCAGGTTCGGTAAAGCCAAATACTACTCACCAATACCACAAAACTCTGAAACAGAAATTGCAGCGCTATCGGGAAACGCATAATTTCTGGACGACCTCCATAGATGAAGAAAATATTAAAGGCCAAAAAGGTGCAAACTGAAAAGACTCTGTGCAATACTTGCTCGGGACTGGTAGCCGGATTTCTCCTTCTCACATAGGCTCTGGTTACTTTTTCTAATTGAGTGCAGATCAAATAACTTACGACCACAAAAAGAGCCAAGGTTAAGGGTGTTGCCACCAGCTTAGGAATAGCTATCGGCTGCTCAAAAATGTAAAAACCTGGACTGAAAAGAGTTGCTAATTGACTGGTTTCATGAGTCCAAGCACCGGAAAGATAGTAATCGAAATTACCAGCATATAACCAGTAGTAAGCAAAATATCCAATTACCAGACCTAAATAGCCGTATTGTACAAATCTCCGTCCCGGTTTACTTAGTTGATTCCAGTAGGCTTTTTCTGAATCTATATCCATGCAAGGAGATTTACAACTGATACAGGCACTTTTTTCTTTACCTGTAGTTGTATCTACACTGCGGCACATCGACTGAGTAATAGTTCTTGGTGGCGCTTGGTGAGCTTTAGTTCCCAACAAACCCCTCGGTCCTGTAAAGACTGTCTGCACCATGCCAAAGGGACATACATAATGGCACCAACTTCTGCCGCCGTAGAGGAAAACCATGGTCACTGCAGAGATAATGGTTAAGAGGAGAAACAGTGCTAGAACTAGACGATCAGAATTAACAAACAGAATTCGGCAGTTTAATCCGATAAAAAACAGGGTAAATTGTAGATAGAAGTGATTTTTGGTTAACCAGCGATTTTTGTCGATATTTAGTAAGGGTTTTAAGCCTAATGCTCTGGGTATTTGTGATAAAAAATAAAGAGGACAGATACGCCGCCAAGTTTCATGACCGAAAACTAAAACAATCATAATTGCACAGGGGACAACCATACCCCAGAAAATCCTTGCCCCAACTTGATAAGGTTCTTCAACGAGGCACTTTCCCTGCACTAGTACGCATGGTTCTCGGCTAATCAGACCATCGCGCAAAGGGCTAAGTAGGTTATTAGGATCGGTTAGTGTGGTCGAGATTGGGTCATAAAACAAAGAAAAAATTAATAATAGCCAACTAATCACTAGCACCCAACGGAGCAGGTGCATATTTCTTTCTGGAACTCTAATAAACATGTCTTTACCCCCTCTAATATCGTGAAATCTATATCCTTTAAGGTTCAGTTTCGCGATATAGGGAGCCTCCAATACAAAATTAGAACTTATTGAGATTGGAGTTGCTCCCTTTATAAATTAGACTATACCAATTTCTCTTAAAATGCAACAGATTTTAAATTTTGTCAAGCCTTATGCCTGGCTGGAAAATCAATAGAAATAAGTTATAGGTTGCAGGTTGAGAGAAAAAGATATTACAATTTTCTAAATAATCTTAAACAACGCTAAAAGAAGCCTCTGTCAACTCACTGGTATTGACATTGTTTAAGATTGCCAAAGTCTCATCTTCAAAAGCAATTAAAGTGTTACCACTATCTGCAGCAATTGAAAGCTGACCAAAGGTTATATCATCTGCTAAACCAATCAAATCCTCACCAATCTCGAAATCAACAATGGTGTCAGTACCTTCACCCACAGCCAGTACAAAAATATCGCTACCACGACCACCAGAAGAATTATCTCCAGTTAAGGTATCGTCACCAACGCCACCGCGCAGTAAATCATCACCCTCATCACCCCAAAGTGAATCATCACCCTCATCCCCAAACAGGTAATCATTGCCAGCCTTACCGCCAATGCGGTCATTACCTTGACCACCGTCGATGGTATCATTACCACCAACTGTGCCGCCAGAGTTACGCTGATTGAGGTCCCCGCGCAGCACATCTTCTCCATCACCACCGAAGATTAGGTCATCACCCAAGCCACCAGCAACAGTATCATCACCAGCACGGGCGTAAATCGTCTCATCTAGCTCACTACCAACTAACTCCTCACCATCTCCAGTTCCAAACAAGAAATCCGTTGACTCTCCCCCTTGAATGAAGAACTGTGCTTGCTCAAACACCTCCAAACCAACTTCTTCCCCTAAGGTGCGACCATTAAGATCACCATCTTCAAAGTGAATCCCACCGTACATGCGGGAAAGACCAGCTTCATCAGCAGCTTCGGAGAAAGTATTCCAAGCTAAAGTCATTTCCTGCTCGGGGGTAAAGCCAGGTTCAAAATGAGACTCCCCAGGCTCAAAACTGACAGAAGCACCGAATTGATCAGAACCAGTCAATAATTCCAGAATTGTCGCCCCTGAGGCACTGAAGGCACTGTGTCCAGAGGTATACTCAGCAAAGGGTGGAGAAGGATCACTCCCTGGTGTTTGATAGGTGGTGAACTCAGTTGCCAAAATCGTCTGGGTTCCTTGCTCTGGACCAGCCCAAGCCTCGATGGCATAACCGCCTAGTTCCTCGTTAAACTCTCCAATTAAACCCAGTTCACCGAGGGAGCGAACAGCCCTGACAGGACGCACATAATTGTAGTAGGTTTTGGCTTCCCAGGTGGCAACACCAGCATCAAAGACGGCATTACCAAGACTAAAGAAGAGTTTGGCGTCATCATCGAGGGAGTTATCATCTCGTGCCGAGGCAAATTGTCCGAAGGTCATCCAAGTACCAGGAGGGAAGGAAGTGCCGCCACCGTCTTCCCAGAATTCTGCCACCAGCTTTTGCTCATCGGTGAGATTGGCGCTGGCTTCAACCACATCTTCAGTTTGTTGGATAAATTCGGGATTGATGATTGTGCCGACGATATCTTCGCTAATCTCAACCACAGAGCCATCTGAGAGGGTAATGGTACCTGCTTGCAGGTCAACTTCCCCGTCTACCAGTAGGAAAGGTTCGGGTGCTTCTGGACGCAGTTGGTCACCGGATTCAAGACCAAAGGGTGTCACTTCACCCCACTGAGGTGTGAGGAAGTTCTGAATTTGGGCATCTGGTGAGTCAATGGGTACTCTTTCGGCTGTCCATTGCTCGATATCGACGATTTGATCAGAAGTGTTAACTGGTTGGTAGCCGGTAGTATCAGAATAGGGAGTGCCGTTACTGTTGGGGTCATCACCGAGTTGGTTGGAGCCATCTTGACGGCGGAATTCGAGTAGAGCTTCGGCTGAGACGTTACCGATGCCTGCGGCAGTGGTGGTGTCGTCTGTGGTGTTGCTGGGGTCAAAGCCCAGTTGAGCCATTAAATCATCAAAAATACCGACTTCGCTGGGGAATAGTTCTGAGAGAACGCGATAAGCGGCGAAGCTCATTGCCTCAGATTTGTTGGCATCGGTGTTCTCGCTCTCAGGACGTTGCAGTTGGTCTCCTAGTTGAGTGGCGATCGCAACGGGGTCATAGGCTGCCCAAGCGTCAAAGATGGCAGTGTGTACCATGCCATAGGCGCGAGAGGCGACGGTCGGACCAACGGCGGTGTTGATTACGGCTTGTTGAACGGCACGGTCCCATTGCACGGAGATGGTTGGTGAGGGGTCATCAACTGTAACTAGTTGTGTTTCTGGATTGAGGTTTAGTTCTACTTCCATTGGTCTTTGCTTGTATGAGTTTGACTAATGTGTATTCAGTCTGTTTTTAGGGAAATTGGACGAGTAAATGCACCTATATATTCAGTAAATATGTTGATTGGTTGACTGGTCTTAAGTATCTCTAATTGAGTACTTTATATTCATATTAACTATCGCTTCAAGAGGAAATCACCTAATGACTCTTAGCAGTTGATTAGGTTTGGGCATTAGGAAGTTTAAATATAATTTATGAATTGCTTACAAGACCAGGTAAAACCAGGAATACTAAAACGCCTCAAGTCTTTTTGCAGCAAGACTTGGAGGTATTTTGATTGCTCACTATAACTCCGAAATGTATATCTCGCAACCAATATATGTTTTTAACATTTATTCATTAATTACTCTTAGTTTTGGATGATTGATAATTTGCTTTACTAAAAAAATATATTTGCTTTACTAAAAAAATATATTTTCTTCACTAAAAAAATATATTTGAGATAGCGTCGCTCTTTTCATAACTATAAAAGAAAGACTATGCACTCTTTCATAGATGATGACCCCTACTCGCTCCAAGACTTCAATATTTCTGATTCTGGTAGTTAGCATCAGGAAAATTATATTCTCCAAACAAGTTTTCAAGAACAGCAAGTTCAGTTTCTGTCTCTGCATCGATTGCTGGTAAAGATCGCTGCATGATGGAATAGAGCGATCGCTTTTGCACTGTTACCCCTTGCAAACTAATTTCACGCAGGTGATCGCGAATTTTCAGAACCATGTTTCGGCGGTCAAGCTTTGTCAAATCAGGACTCCGAAAAATTTTTGTCTTGACAGCAGGCAAGTAGCAACCTCAATCATAATTGATTGTAGCTTTTGAATTTTTTTTAAAAATTCTTCAAGTTGTTCAGGTTCCATAAACTACATCTAAATTTTTCACAGACTCCCCCTCGTACCTCTACACCGAAACCTCTGCCTATTTCTGAAGGCGGAGATTTTCCAGTCGCTCAACGAGTGGCTCTATCTGAGTGTTCCTGTCACGAAACCACTCTCTAGACCAAATTCTGTGAATGCGCCACCCAAGTTTCTCCACAACCAATTGTCGAAGACGATCGCGATCGCGTACAGTTGGATATCTGTTATAAGTTACCCCATCACCCTGAACTCTTTCTAGAGGTTTAAGGAAGAAATCAGGGGAGTCGTCTTGGCAGAATTCTTCTAAGTGTGGATTATTTCTAGCAAGTAGATCAAGTTGCTCTTCAATAGCATCAGCTTGGGCTTTACTGAAGGCAATAATACCCAGAGACTGGTGGGGATTTTGCTGAACATGTTCTAGTGCCAACTGGGCTACTTCCTCTGCTTCTCGCCTGTTGTTTCGCTGCCCTCCGCGATCATAAATTCCCCCCTCAACGTAATGGAAATGGACACCTCGACTAGCGTCTTTCACAGGGTTGGTCCTCCGCCACAAGATGTTGATACAATAGTTCCATCAGCGCCCAAAGCATCAACCATGCAGCAGTTCAACTCCCTGGAGGAAGCACTCAAACATTTCTTCGGTTACGATAGCTTTCGCCCTGGGCAACGACAAATTGTTGAACAAGCCCTCTCCAACAGAGATTTGCTGATTATCATGCCCACAGGCGGCGGTAAATCTCTGTGTTTCCAGCTGCCAGCACTCCTTAAACCTGACTTAATTAATGGTAAGGAGCATTCTTTAGGCTTTACACTGCCAGTAATTCCCAAACCTGGTTTAACAGTAGTTGTCTCGCCCCTAATTGCGCTGATGCAAGACCAAGTGGCGGGTTTACAAGATAATGGAATTAGGGCAACTTTTCTCAATAGCAGTTTGAGTTTACCAGAAGTGCGATCGCGCCAAGCAGCTATCCTCAAGGGTAAAATTAAATTACTGTATTTGGCACCAGAACGTCTCTTGGGAGAAAGATTTGCACCATTTTTGGAGACAGTGCGATCGCAAATTGGAATTTCGGCTTTTGCCATTGATGAGGCGCACTGCGTTTCTGATTGGGGACATGATTTCCGTCCAGAATATCGTCAGCTCAAGCAGTTGCGTCAACGCTACCCAGATGTCCCGATGATGGCATTAACTGCCACCGCGACTAAGCGCGTGCAACAGGATATCATCCAACAGCTAGGGCTAAGGCAAGCAGAGACTCACCTTGCCAGCTTTAACCGCCCCAATCTCTATTACGAAGTTCAACCTAAGCAGCGCCAAAGCTACAATCAGCTATTTAAAACTATAAAATCCTCTCGAGGTTCAGGCATCGTTTACTGTCTTAGCCGCCGCAGTGTTGATGAAATTGCTTTTCGGCTACAGAAAGATGGAATTTTGGCACTGCCTTACCATGCTGGTATGAGCGACAAAGATAGGGAATCTAACCAAACGCGTTTTATCCGCGATGACGTGCAAGTGATGGTAGCAACCATTGCCTTTGGCATGGGTATTAACAAACCAGATGTGCGCTTCGTCATCCACTACGACTTACCCCGCAGTTTAGAAAACTATTATCAAGAATCTGGACGTGCAGGACGAGATAGTGAACCGGCTAATTGTACCCTCTTCTTAAGCGCTGGCGATATTCCTAGACTTAAATATTTTATTGAGCAAAAACCAGACCCGAAAGAGCAGCAAGTTGCGATGCAACAGTTGCGCCAAGTAATTGACTACGCTGAAGGCACAAACTGCCGCCGCACAATTATGCTGCGCTACTTTGGTGAAAGGTTTAAAGGAAATTGTCAAAACTGTGATAACTGCTGTCATCCTAAACCAGTAGAAGACTGGACAATTGAGGCACAAAAGTTCCTTTCCTGTGTGGCACGCTGCCGCGAGCGTTTCGGAATGAGACACATTATTGATGTGCTGCGTGGTTCTAGAAGGAAAAAGATTGAACAATATGGGCATCATTTGCTATCTACCTATGGCATCGGCAAAGATAAAAGTATAGATGAATGGAAGATGTTAGCACGCTCACTTCTGCATCAAGGTTTAGTAGATGAAACTAATGACGGTTTTTCTGTACTAAAACTCAACAAACTTAGCTGGGAAATCCTACGCAAGCAACGCTCTGTCGAAATTGCTGTTAATCGGACAACAGCAGCTAAGACAATAGTTACAACTAATCCGAGAACTGCTGAAATAGAAATCCTGTTTGAGAAACTACGCAAATTGCGCAAACATTTAGCCGATGCTAACTCTGTTCCTCCTTATGTTATCTTTGCTGATTCGACGTTGAAGTTAATGGCGCAGTCGCAACCAAAAACCTTAGAAGACTTTGGTAAAATTTCCGGCGTCGTTACTCATAAACTCACTCAATATGGAGAGTACTTTGTCTCGGAAATTCGTGCCTTTTGCCAGGAGCAAAAATTGCCTGTTCCTCTTCCTGCCAGTACCCAGATGAAGACGCTACAGTTTTATCAGCAAGGTTTGAGTGTTACAGAAATTGCCCAAAAACGTGGTTTTACCTCTGGCACAATTGTTACTCATTTGAGTGAACTGATTGAAATGAAACAGCCAGTGGATTTAAATAGCTTAGTCTCTCCAGAAAGGCAAAAATCTATATTTAAAGCTATTCAAAGCATTGGTGCTGATTCCCTGAGAAGTCTACGTGAATATCTGGGGGAAGATTACTCCTATGAGGAAATCAGATTGGTTCGCTCTTGGTGGCTCCGGGAGAATAGTTGATATTAGGCTCATTGTTCATTGCAATGAGCAATGAACAATGAACAATCGATTATATGACATGTGGAGTAAATACATTGTTAGTACTTAGCAGGCTCTACAAAGATAACGCACTCTCTCCTTATCTCTCTATCTCTTTCAAATTGGTATTGAAATTCCGGTTATTTGAGAAACTAACTGTGAGGCTCTAGCCAGTAAAGAACTATCAATAATGTTGGGATTTTTAACAATGTTTTTTAAGTAACACAAACCTTTGTAATCTTTGAGTGGATAAGGGTTACAAGGATCAGGACCATAGTTGGTGTTGTTATTGGTCATAGTCTTAAAACCAATTATTGAATCCAAAAATTATTTCTATATATAGCAACCGACATGTCGGTTAGGACATCGTATTTTGACTCAAAGGGAACAGGGAACAGGGAACAGGGAACAGGGAACAGGGAACAAGAAAATGTCCTAACAGCTGTGGCGACTGCTATAGTTCATAGTTGATGACACTCGGGAGCAATTAACTATGAACAATTACTCAATTAATTCTCCCCGCAGGACAGTAACAGCTTTTCCACCCAAAAAGACTCGTTTACCGCCAGCATAGTGAACCTTCACTATCCCACCTCGACTTGATGCTTGTACGCCAAAAATTCATCCTTGCCAAGGTGATTACGCCAGAAGGGTGCAAGACAGCAATGGGCAGCCCCAGTCACAGGATCTTCATTAATCCCTACTCTAGGGGCAAAGAATCGGGAAACAAAGTCATACTCTGAGTTACTATCAGCAATACTAGTGACAATAACACCGTCTACAGGTAAGGTTCCGAGCTTGGTAAAATCAGGCTGTATCTGACGCACTAAATCTTCAGATTTCACCTCTACCAAATAGCCCAGGGAGTTCTTTACAACCGATTGCATCGATACGCCCAAAGCTTGACTAAGTTCTGGGGGAGGGCTTGTTACTTGTGAATGATTCGCCGGGAAATCCAATTCAATCCAATCGCCCTGTTGCTTAGCAATTAGCAATCCACTCTTGGTATGAAAACGAGCGACTTGATCAGTTGACAGATGCCTCTGTGACCAGAGAACATGGGCACTGGCTAGAGTCGCATGACCACAAAGAGGTACTTCCACTAAAGGTGTAAACCAACGCAGATTATAACCATCTGCCAGTTTGACAAGAAATGCTGTCTCAGGCAAATTCATCTCTTGGGCGACTTTCTGCATCCAGTCATCAGTTTGAGGGGCAGGCAAAACGCATACTGCCGCAGGATTACCGGCAAAAGGTTTATCGCTGAAAGCGTCTACTTGAATAATGGTTTGTCCCATAAAACTTCACACTGGAAAATAAATTATTCTGACTCGGATACTTCTGCCTTCCTTAATAAACATCATTGGTACGCTGATATTTGTCTTTTGTCAACGGCATCACCAGAATTTTATCTACGCGATTGCCATCCATATCCATGACTTCAAAGCGTATGCCCTGCCAATCAAAATGAGCAGCAGCAGTAGGGATACGCCCCAGATGCGTAATCACAAAACCGCCTAAAGTGTAATAATTGCCCCGTTGTTCTCCAGGTAACTCTGCAAACCCAAAAAGTTTCTTAAAATCTTCTACCGGCAACATCCCATCCACCAACCAAGAGCCATCCTCCCGTTGCACGATTTGTGAATCATGGGAGTGATCTACTGAAGGGATGTCACCAATGATTGCCTCTAGAACATCGTTAAGGGTCACTAATCCCTGAAGAACTCCGTATTCACTTACCACCAACGCCAGATGGGGACCTGATTGCTTGAATAATTCCAAGACTTTGAGAGCCCAAGTACTTTCTGGTACAAATAAAGGCTGTTCCAGGGATGAAGTGAGGTCGAAGGGTTGATTTGCTAGCGAGCGGGCTAACAAAGTATTAACTTGGACAACCCCAATCACATTGTCAATTCCGCCCTGACAGACAGGAAAGCGGGTATGGATACTATTGATAATCTTGTGACGATTAACTTCTGATGAATCCTCCAAATCCAGCCAGACAATCTCTGGGCGCGGTGTCATCAATTCACTAACTCGCCTATCCCCCAAACAAAACACTCGATTGAGCATTTCTTGTTCAGCTTCTTCAAAGGTTCCTGCCTCAGTTCCTTGCTCGATTAAAATTTTTATTTCTTCCTCTGTTACTGCTGGTTCTTTAGACGGACCGATGCCTAACAGATGCAGCACAATCTCAGTGGAGTGGCTGAGTAGATGAACTCCGGGAGCCGCGATCTTTGCCAAAGATTGCATCTGAGCAGCTACACTGGTAGCAATTTGTTCAGGTTCGTTGAGCGCTAGTCGCTTGGGTACCAATTCTCCAAATACCAATGAAAGGTAGGTGATAATCACGACGACAACAACTAGAGCGATCGCACCGGAGTGGGATGCCAGCAGAGGAATTAGTTTTAAGTGTTTTTCAAGTTTCTCTGCTATGGTGGCACCGCCAAAAGCACCAGCGAAGATACCAATGAGCGTAATTCCAATCTGAACAGTAGATAGGAACTGATTGGGGGAAGTGGCTAATTCTAAGGCTATGCGAGCTTTAACATCTCCCTGATTTGCCAGTTCTTGCAGACGCCCCTTCCGTGCCGAAACCAGCGCCATCTCAGACATCGCAAAGATCCCGTTAAAAACGATGAGTACGAAAATAAACAAAATTTCGAGAGTTAGAGAGGACATGGATCTAATAGCCTGTGGTGAGGGAAAAAGCCCCCTAACGTTCTAGTATCCAACATCGGCAAGATGGCAAAGTCGAAGCCCCATGCTTGAATGTAGTCAAGGTTAGAGTTGCTGCCAATTAGAGACTTGCCCTCATCAATACTTGTAAGTCTTCGAGCCTTGTCTTAAATCGTCGTCAAACCAATAGGTGGCAAAAACTTCAGGTTTTTGGGCTAACCATGAATAATGCTTGTGTCTTGCAGTGAATTATTAGGCTTCTAAAATAAAGGAGATAGTAGATATAATAATTTGCTTGCTGTCCAACAGAGTAAAGCATTCCGGAACTCATGGCATTTTCGTCGATCATTCGAACCCTGGAGCGCTCGCCTCTTACAGGTGAACTACTCTCAAAGCTAAACCGCCACCATACTCTACATCTCAATGGTGTCCCTCGTTTGCCGAAGGGATTAGTTGCCTCAGCTTTGGCAAAGGCTGGTGGACACAACTTGTTTGTAGTCTGTAGCACTCTTGAGGAAGCTAGTCGCTGGGCGACACAACTCGAAGCGATGAACTGGAGAACTATTCACTTTTACCCTACCTCGGAAGCATCGCCCTATGAGCCTTTTGACCCAGAATCGGAAATGACTTGGGGACAAATGCAGGTTTTGGCAGATTTAGTTATTAGTCCGGGGCAAGAAAGTAATAGAGTGCTGGCACAAGTTGGTAACAGGGAACTATTAACAGGAAACACTAGACAAGAATTGACGCCAACAGTATCGGAACAATACTTTGGCAATAGTTCTAATGATCCAGGACAAACGACAAATGAGAAAGGATCCCTTGCCATTGTAGCCACTCATGCCTCACTCCAACCTCATTTACCTCCACCAGAAGCATTTAAGCCCTATTGCCTTACTCTAAAGCAAGGGATGAACTGGGAAGAGGATGGTCGAGAGCAGGGATCTGCTGTTGTCACAATTGATCAGCAATTGGCACGCCTTGGCTACGAAAGAGTTCCCCTGGTGGAAACGGAAGGTCAATGGAGTAGACGCGGCGATATTGTCGATATTTTCCCTGTGGCAGCAGAATTACCAGTGCGTTTGGAATGGTTTGGCGATGAGCTCGAACAACTGCGGGAATTTGACCCTGCTACTCAGCGTTCCCTCGACAAAATTGAGCGGTTACTGCTGACACCTACAAATTTTGGTCCCATTGTCGCCCCAGCCCTGAATTCATCACTTTCAGAAGCTTCCGTACTAACCTCTCTAATTCCTCAAGAAACACAAGAGCAATTAAATGCTGGGGAAATACCAGAAGGGATCCGCCGCTTCCTTAGTCTTGCCTTTGAAAAACCAGCTTCTTTACTCGACTACCTACCAGAAAATACTTTAATTACCATTGATGAAATTGAGCAGTGTAACGCCCATAGTAGGCGCTGGGTAGAACACGCCCATGACACCTTTTTAGAGATGCTCGATCAAGCTGCTGTTGAATTTATTAACCCCCTCCATCGCTCCTTCGAGGAATCTCTAAGGGTAGGGGAAGATAACCAGGAAGGTACTAGGGAGAATTTTCCTAATCGCCCATTCCCCATACTTTATCTGTCGGAACTAGTAGAAGCAACCGACAGCAGTGCCGTTAATCTGGCTTGTAGACCGGTGCCGACAACACCTCACCAGTTTGCTAAGCTCTCAGAAGTAATCCGTGAAGAACGCGATCGCGGCTTTTCCACTTGGCTAGTATCTGCCCAACCTAGTCGTTCTGTGTCCCTGTTGCAGGAGCATGACTGCCCAGCCCAGTTTGTTCCCAACCCGCGCGACTACCCAGCCATTGACAAGCTGCAAATCTATAAAACTGCAGTAGCTCTAAAGTATTCTGGACTGGCAGAACTCGAAGGCTTTATCCTGCCCACCTTCCGCATTGCCTTAATTACTGACCGTGAATTCTATGGGCAGCATACTCTAACAACTCCCAGTTATATCCGCAAGCGACGCCGCGCTGCCTCAAAACAGGTCGATCCCAATAAACTACGACCAGGAGATTATGTGGTTCACAAAAACCACGGCGTCGGTAAGTTCCTCAAGCTAGAAAGCTTGGTAGTTAACCGAGAAACCAGGGAGTATTTGGTAGTTCAGTACGGCGATGGCACCCTCAGGGTAGCAGCTGACCAATTGGGAGTCTTATCGAGATTTCGACAAACTGGCAGCCGCCCCCCAGAACTTAACAAAATGTCTGGCAAGGCTTGGGAGAAGACTAAAACTCGAGTCCGTAAGAGTATTAAGAAATTAGCGGTTGATTTACTTAAACTCTATGCTCATCGAGCCAAATTATCAGGTCATGCCTTCCCAAAGGATTCTCCCTGGCAGGAAGAGTTAGAAGATTCTTTCCCCTATCAACCAACTCCTGACCAACTCAAGGCAGTGCAAGATGTCAAGCGTGATTTGGAGAGCGATCGCCCAATGGATCGTCTCGTTTGCGGTGATGTCGGCTTTGGGAAAACGGAAGTGGCAATTCGTGCCATCTTCAAAGCTATAACTTCTGGTAAGCAAGTTGCTTTCCTTGCCCCTACAACTATTCTCACTCAGCAGCATTACCACACCCTCAAAGAACGCTTTGCTCCCTATCCCGTCAATGTCGGTTTGCTCAACCGCTTCCGTACTGCTTCTGAACGTAGGGAAATCCAACGACGCTTGGCTACAGGTGAACTGGATGTGGTGGTTGGTACCCATCAACTTTTGGGTAAGGGGGTGACATTTAAGGATTTAGGGATGTTGGTGGTGGATGAAGAACAGCGCTTCGGTGTTAACCAGAAGGAGAAAATTAAGACTCTCAAAACTCAAGTAGATGTTCTCACCCTGACAGCAACACCGATTCCCCGTACTCTCTATATGTCTTTATCAGGGGTGCGAGAAATGAGTTTAATTACTACACCGCCCCCATCCCGTCGTCCGATTAAAACCCATCTTTCCAGCTACAATCCAGAAGCAATACGCACGGCGATTCGCACTGAATTAGACCGAGGAGGTCAGATATTTTATGTAGTACCGCGCATTGATGGGATCGAAGAGCTTGCCGCCAAACTTAGGGAAATGGTACCTGGAGCCAGGCTGACGATCGCTCATGGTCAGATGCCGGAAGCAGAATTAGAGTCAACGATGCTGACCTTTAGTAATGGTGAGGCAGATATTTTGGTATGTACCACCATCATTGAATCTGGTCTAGATATTCCTAGAGTTAATACAATTCTGATTGAAGACGCCCACAGGTTTGGTCTAGCCCAACTTTATCAACTGCGCGGCAGGGTTGGGCGTGCTGGCATTCAAGCTCATGCTTGGTTGTTTTTCCCGAACCAGAAGGTACTCTCAGAACCAGCTCGTAAGCGTTTGCGGGCGATTCAAGAGTTTACTCAGTTGGGTTCCGGTTATCAGTTAGCAACGCGAGATATGGAAATCCGGGGCGTCGGTAATCTCCTTGGTGCTGAACAGTCAGGACAAATGGAAGCGATTGGCTTTGACCTCTATATGGATATGTTGCAAGAAGCGATTCGAGAGATTCAGGGGCAGGAAATTCCTAAAGTGGATGATACCCAAATCGACCTCAATCTTACCGCCTTTATCCCTGCTGACTATATTCCCGACTTAGACCAAAAAATCAGCGCTTATCGGGCAGTAGCAGCGGCAAATAATAAACAGGATTTAATGCAAATCGTAGCTTCTTGGGGCGATCGCTATGGTCCTGTTCCCTCAGGGGCGATGCAACTTTTACGGGTGATGGAACTTAAGCAGGTGGCTAAGTCTTTGGGATTCAGCCGTATTAAACCTGAGGGTAAGCAGCACCTTGTCTTGGAAACACCGATGGAGGAGCCAGCTTGGAAACTGCTCCAGGAGAATCTGCCAGATTATTTGCGATCGCGCTTTGTCTATAGTCCCGGTAAGGTTACGGTTCGCGGTTTAGGCGTCGTTAAGGCCCAACAGCAGTTGGAAAATCTAATTGACTGGTTGGGGAAAATGCAAGGGGCGCTTCCTGAACCGACTTTAGTTTGAAGGCTAATAGAATATCGATTACCTCCGTAAGTAATAAGTAATAAGTAATAAGTAATAATTGTTTTTGTTATCACTTGGTATTTATTGCTTTTAACCTATTACTGCAAGTGAGACTATCTGATATAAGCTAATCTTTTGTTTTTACCAATTTAGTTTTGATATTTAAAATTTTGCCGATTTTAGAGCCAATTTTTATTGAAAATTATTCTTATTTATCAACGTGATTGCGTGGTTTCAGCGATTATGATAAATTGATAATGGTGGCTTAGTGTGACTTGTTTTAGTAAAAAAATAGTAAAAAATGCCCTAAACCCCAGTTTTTTCGTTACTTTTTCTGCCAGTCTCTGTAAGTTCGAGGGCGATGACAACTACCCTCGACGAACTTTTTTTGGCTGATTCAGACATACTTCTTCATACTTTGGTTTGACACATTAACTAAATTATGGTAGTTAGAATAGCATTTTGGTTACAGATGGAATTATGTTTGGGGAATAATGCCTTGAGCCAGCAGGTGAGTTGCTGGAGGAGAATTAGAAAATAAGTCCTAATAATTTAACCTAAATTTTTCTATTAAAAAAGATATTAAGAGATTTTGAAGTCTCCACGCTTTAAAAAGACGTGGATTCTAAGCGGATGTGGTTACGCGGTCTAAAAGACACGCTTCACCACGCTTACGATAAGATTTGGATAGTCCATCGAGTCCATACCGTTTCGGCAGC